>NZ_RCOA01000056.1:0-28408 GCF_004307585.1 Pseudomonas sp. Sample_20
AACCGCCGACATTCTGCTTGTAAGGCAGACGCTCTCCCAGCTGAGCTAATCACCCGTTTGCATCTCCGAGGCCGCGAAATTTACGCAGGTGGCGAAGCTAAGTCAATAGCAGGATTGGAGTTTTTCTGAAAAAGACGAAATTGCTTCATTCCTGAAGACGCCATCGACCGATAGACCGCATTCGCGAGCAGGCTCGCTCCCACAGCACGCGGCTTCGCTTGTTATTCCGTGTAGATCATCTTCTTGGTCATGCCGCCATCGACGACAAATTCCTGGCCGGTGACAAATCCGGCATTCCTCGACAGCAACCACGCCACCATCGCCGCCACGTCCTCGACAGTCCCTACCCTGCCCGCCGGATGCTGAGCATGATCGGCATCGGCCAAAGGTTCGGCGCGACGCACCGAGGGATCACGGGCATCAATCCAGCCAGGACTGACTGCGTTCACGCGGATTTCCGGTCCAAGGCTGATTGCCAGCGCATGGGTCAGCGCCAACAGCCCGCCCTTGCTCGCCGCATACGCCTCGGAGTCCGCCTCCGACTGTCGCGCGCGGGTCGAGGCCAGATTGACGATCGAACCGTTGTGCGCACGCAGATACGGCGCACAGTGCTTGGCCAGTAACATCGGCCCGCTCAGATTCACCGCCAGCACCCGATTCCAATACGCCAGATCGAGGCTTTCCAAGGTGATGTTGTGCGGATCGGCGACCGCCGCGTTGCAGACCAATGCATCAAGGCGACCAAACTGCCCCAACACCTCGGCCACGCCCAGCGCGACCTGATTTTCGTCGGCGACGTCCATGGCGATGAACCAGGCGTTCTCGCCCAGCACCTTCGCCACTTTCGAACCACGCACCCGATCAAGATCGGTCAGCACCACCTGCCAGCCTTCGCTGATCAGCCAAGCGGCGATTCCGAGGCCAATCCCGCGCGCAGCCCCGGTGACCAGCGCCACGCGGCCATGGGTATTGGTCGCCGGTGTGGACAACTCGATCACAATGCCGCCAGACCGCGCGCCAGATCAGCTTGCAGGTCAGCCAGATCTTCCAGACCGACCGCAACGCGGATCAGACTGTCACGAATGCCTGCCGCTTCACGCTCCTGCGGCGCCAGACGGCCGTGGGAGGTGGTGCTTGGATGGGTGATCGTGGTTTTGCTGTCGCCGAGGTTGGCGGTGATCGAAATCAACCGAGTAGCATCGATAAAGCGCCAGGCGCCCTCTTTGCCGCCCTTGACCTCGAAGCTGACCACCGCACCAAAACCCTTCTGCTGGCGCTGAGCCAACTCGTGCTGCGGATGACTCTTCAGACCGGCGTAATGGACCTTCTCGATGCCGTCCTGCTGCTCCAGCCATTCGGCCAGCGCCTGAGCGTTGGCGCAATGCGCTTTCATGCGCAGGTTGAGGGTCTCGAGGCCTTTGAGGAAGATCCACGCGTTGAACGGGCTGAGGGTCGGGCCGGCGGTCCGCAGGAAGCCGACTACTTCTTTCATCTGCTCACCGCGACCGGCGACAACACCGCCCATGCAGCGGCCCTGACCGTCGATGAACTTGGTCGCCGAGTGCACGACAATGTCCGCGCCGAGCTTCAGCGGCTGCTGCAACGCCGGGGTGCAGAAGCAGTTGTCGACCACCAGCTGTGCGCCCTTGGCATGAGAGATTTCAGCCAGGGCGGCGATATCCACCAGCTCGGCCAACGGATTGGACGGCGACTCGACAAAAAGCAGCTTGGTATTGGACTTGATCGCCGCGTCCCAGGCCGACAGATCGGCCAGCGGGACGTAATCGACTTCGACACCGAAGCGTTTGAAGTATTTCTCGAAGAGGCTGATGGTCGAGCCGAACACGCTGCGCGACACCAGCACATGATCGCCAGCACTGCACAGGCTCATCACCACCGCCATGATCGCGGCCATGCCGGTGGCCGTGGCGACGGCCTGCTCGGCGCCTTCCAGCGCGGCAATGCGCTCTTCGAACGCGCGCACGGTCGGGTTGGTGTAGCGCGAATAGACGTTGCCGGGCACTTCGCCGGCAAAGCGCGCCGCAGCATCGGCAGCGGTGCGGAACACGTAGCTGGAAGTGAAGAACATCGGATCACCGTGTTCGCCTTCCGGCGTGCGGTGCTGACCGGCACGGACGGCCAGGGTATCGAACGCTACGCCTTCGAGGTCGCTGTCCAGCCGACCGGCATCCCATTCCTGACTCATGCTGTCTCTCCTTGCTGTTCTCGAACAATAAATATCAGATACAAAACCGGCCCCTCAGGGCCGGTGGAAACTCAGTTGTTGTACAGATCGATGATCGCACTGACTGCCTGGGTCTTGACCTTCGAGGCATCGTTGCGCGCCTGTTCGATCTTGTTCAGGTAAGCCTCGTCGACGTCTCCGGTCACGTACTTGCCGTCGAACACTGCGCAATCGAAGTGCTCGATCTTGATCTTGCCGCCACCGACCGCTTCGATCAAGTCAGGCAGGTCCTGATAGATCAACCAGTCTGCGCCGATCAGGTCGGCCACGTCCTGAGTCGAACGGTTGTGCGCGATCAGTTCGTGAGCGCTCGGCATGTCGATACCGTAGACGTTCGGGAAGCGCACCGCAGGTGCCGCCGAGCAGAAGTAGACGTTTTTCGCGCCGGCTTCGCGGGCCATCTGGATGATCTGCTTGCAAGTGGTGCCGCGCACGATCGAGTCATCGACCAGCATGACGTTCTTGCCTCGGAATTCCAGCTCGATGGCGTTGAGCTTCTGGCGTACCGACTTCTTGCGCGCAGCCTGGCCCGGCATGATGAAGGTGCGACCGATGTAACGGTTCTTGACGAAGCCTTCGCGGAATTTCACGCCAAGGTGATTGGCCAGTTCCAGCGCTGCGGTACGGCTGGTGTCCGGAATCGGGATGACCACGTCGATGTCGTGCTCAGGGCGCTCGCGCAGGATCTTCTCGGCAAGCTTCTCGCCCATGCGCAGACGTGCTTTGTACACCGACACACCGTCGATGATCGAGTCCGGACGCGCCAGGTAGACGTGTTCAAAAATGCACGGGGTCAGCGACGGGTTGGTTGCGCACTGACGGGTGTGCAGCTTGCCATCTTCGGTGATGTACACCGCTTCGCCTGGCGCGAGGTCGCGGATCAGGGTGAAACCGAGCACGTCCAGGGAAACGCTTTCCGAGGCGATCATGTACTCGACGCCTTCGTCAGTGTGACGCTGGCCGAACACGATCGGGCGAATGCCGTGCGGATCGCGGAAACCGACGATGCCGTAACCGGTGACCATCGCCACAACGGCGTAACCACCCACGCAGCGGTTGTGCACATCGGTCACAGCGGCGAACACGTCTTCTTCGGTCGGCTGCAGCTTGCCGCGCTGGGCCAGCTCGTGGGCGAACACGTTGAGCAGCACTTCCGAGTCGGAACTGGTGTTGACGTGACGCAGATCGGATTCGTAGATCTCTTTGGCCAACTGTTCAACGTTGGTCAGGTTGCCGTTGTGCGCCAGGGTGATGCCGTACGGCGAGTTGACGTAGAACGGCTGGGCTTCGGCCGACGTCGAGCTGCCGGCAGTCGGGTAACGGACGTGGCCGATACCCATGTGGCCGACCAGACGCTGCATGTGACGCTGCTGGAACACGTCACGCACCAGGCCATTATCCTTGCGCAGGAACAACCGGCCATCATGGCTGGTCACGATACCGGCAGCGTCCTGGCCGCGGTGCTGGAGCACGGTTAGCGCGTCATACAGCGCCTGATTGACGTTCGACTTACCGACGATACCGACGATGCCACACATGCGACGCAACCCCTACTTAATGGATCTGAACTGAACAGCACTCACTGAGGCGTTTTCGCCGTCGGCAAGAGCTGCTCCTTGAACGGAATCTCAGCGGGTACGCTGATTCCGCTGGCAAGCCACTGACTGCTCCACCCGAGTATCAGGTTTTTGGACCAGTCGGCGACCAATAGAAACTTGGGCATGAGCTGTGATTCTTTCCACCACCCGTCCTGCTGTACCGGCCCCAGGCTCAACAGCCCGACCGCCACGACCACCAGCAACACGCCACGCGCTGCGCCGAAGGCCATGCCGAGGAATCGATCGGTCCCGGACAACCCGGTGACGCGAACCAACTCGCCGATAAGATAATTGATCATTGCGCCCACGATCAGTGTGGCGACAAACATGATGGCACAGCCCGCAATCACGCGAGCCGATGGGGTTTCGATGTATCCGGCGAGGTACTCGGACAGTGAGCCACCAAACATCCAGGCAACCGCTCCTGCGATGATCCAGGTCAGCAGCGATAACGCTTCCTTTACGAAGCCGCGGCTCAGACTGATCAATGCGGAGATGGCGATGATTGCAACGATCGCCCAGTCAACCCAGGTAAATGGCACAGTGCAGCCTACAGACGGATAAGGCGGCGCATTTTAGCAGAGCGCATGGCTGTCGGTAAGCTGCGATTGTCAGTGCTTTTCAATCGAGGTGATAGATTTCAGCCACGTTCAGGCTGAAAACGGACAACGAAGCCTTTGAGGTTCTGCTGACGACTCAGCAGATCACGCAGACGGTCGGCTTCGGCACGCTCGATCAGCGGACCGACGAACACCCGATTCTTGCCATCGGCCGAACGAATGTAGGCGTTATAACCCTGGCTGCGCAGGTTCTTCTGCAGGCTCTCGGCGCTGGCACGGCTCGACAGGCTGGCAAGTTGCACTGACCAGCTCACCGACAGACCGTTGGCATCGACGCGGCTCTGCGTGGTGTCAGGCTTGCTGGTTGCGGAGGTGATTGGCTGAGCCGGCGCCGGAATCGGCTTGGCCACTGGTGGCGGCGTTGCCGGGCGGGCAATCTGCGCCGGGATGGTCGGTGCCGGGGCGGCCGGAGCAGCAGCCGGAGCAGCAGGCACCACTTCTTCAGCGACCTCTTCGTCCGTTGGCACCGGCTCTTGTGGCAAAGCCTGGGGCTCAGGCACGGCGACCGGGTCCATTTGCACTTGCGGCATGGCCGAAGGCTGAGGCGCAGCCGGGGCCTCGACGGTCACCTGACGCTGCTCATCCTGACGGGAAAACAGCATCGGCAGGAAGATCACCGCCAGCGCCACCAGCACCAGCGCGCCAACCATGCGCTGCTTGTACGCTTTATCCAGCAAAGCCATTTGCCGCTTCCTCCGTGGAGCGCCGGGCCAGCCATTCAAGGGCCTCGGCGACACAATAAAATGATCCGAACAACAGAATCTCGTCGTCGCTGGTTGCTATAGCGCACTGCCCTTCCAGAGCGGCCGCAACGCTGGCATAGGACGTAACCGAAGCGCCAAGGTTCTCCAGCGCGGCCTCAAGCTCAGCCACCGGACGCGCGCGCGGCGAATCCAGCGGCGCGACAGCCCAATGCGCGACACTAGCATTCAATTCGCCAACAACACCATCGAGATCCTTGTCCGCCAGCAACCCGAACACCGCCAGACGCTTGCCAACCGGCGGCCGCGCAGCCAGACGTCGCGCGAGATATTCAGCGGCATGCGGATTGTGACCGACATCCAGCAACAGGTTCAGGCGCTTGCCGTTCCATTCGAACGAACGACGATCGAGGCGCCCGACCACGCGCGTCGCCTGCAACGCCGCGACAATCTGTTCGGCATTCCACGGCAAACCTGTCAGCAGATAGGCTTGCAGCGCCAGCGCGGCGTTTTCCATCGGCAGATCAAGCAGTGGCAAATCACGCAATTCGACCGCTTGGCCCTGCGCGTCGGTACCGCACCACTGCCAGTGCTGCTCAGTGATGCCGAGATCGAAATCGCGACCACGCAGAAAAAACGGGCAAGCCAGTTCGCGTGCCTTGTCGAGCAGCGGTTGCGGAGGATTCAGGTCGCCACACAGAGCAGGCTTGCCCTGGCGGAAGATTCCGGCCTTCTCGAAGGCTACGGATTCGCGGGTATTGCCCAGATAATCGGCGTGATCGACACCAATACTGGTGACCAGCGCGATGTCGGCATCCACCACATTGACGGTATCCAGACGCCCGCCCAGACCCACTTCAAGCACCACAGCATCAAGCGCGGACTGTTGGAACAGCCAGAACGCCGCCAGGGTGCCCATTTCGAAATAAGTCAGGGAAGTCTCGCCGCGGCCCGCCTCGACCGCAGCAAAGGCTTCGCACAGCTGGGCGTCAGTGGCTTCGACGCCATTGAGCTGCACCCGCTCGTTGTAACGCAACAGGTGCGGAGAATTGTAGACGCCAACGCTCAGGCCCTGCGCACGCAGCAAAGAAGCCACGAACGCGCAGGTCGAACCCTTGCCGTTGGTGCCAGTGACCGTGATCACCCGAGGCGCCGGCTGGCCCAGCCCCATACGGGACGCTACCTGTTGCGAACGCTCCAGGCCCATGTCGATGGCCGACGGATGCAACTGCTCGAGGTAGGCGAGCCATTCACCAAGGGTGCGCTGGGTCATACGTTGGCAGGCACCGGCGGAACCACGATCGGCTCGATCGGCGCGGCGACGAACTTCGGCGTCGGCTTGCCGGTCATTTGTGCCAGCAGGTTACCCAGACGTGGGCGCAGTTCCTGACGGTGGATGATCATGTCGATGGCGCCGTGCTCCAGCAGAAACTCGCTGCGCTGGAAGCCTTCCGGCAGTTTTTCGCGCACGGTCTGCTCGATTACCCGCGGACCGGCGAAGCCGATCAGGGCTTTCGGTTCGCCAACGATGACGTCACCGAGCATCGCCAGACTGGCGGAAACGCCGCCGTAAACCGGGTCGGTCAGTACGGAGATGAACGGAATGCCTTCTTCACGCAGGCGCGCCAGCACGGCCGAGGTCTTGGCCATCTGCATCAGCGAGATCAGCGCTTCCTGCATGCGCGCGCCACCGGAAGCGGCGAAGCAGATCATCGGGCAGCGGTTTTCCAGTGCGTAGTTGGCAGCGCGCACGAAGCGCTCACCGACGATGGCGCCCATGGAACCGCCCATGAAGTTGAATTCGAATGCCGAAACCACTACCGGCATGCCCAGCAGGGTACCGCTGACCGAGATAAGCGCATCTTTTTCGCCGGTCTGCTTCTGCGCAGCAACCAGGCGGTCCTTGTACTTCTTGCCGTCGCGGAATTTCAGACGGTCAACCGGCTCCAGGTCAGCACCCAGTTCGTTGCGGCCTTCCGGATCGAGGAAGATGTCGATACGCGCACGTGCGCCGATGCGCATGTGGTGGTTGCACTTGGGGCAAACGTCCAGGGTCTTTTCCAGCTCCGGACGGTACAACACCGCCTCGCAGGACGGGCATTTGTGCCACAGACCTTCAGGCACCGAGCTCTTCTTGACCTCCGAGCGCATGATCGAAGGGATCAGTTTGTCTACTAACCAGTTGCTCATGCTTTCTTTCTCCAGTACCGGCGGCCCGAACGCTCTGGTTCGCAGCCCCGCGTATGCCCTTGAGCTAAATTCATGTGTGTGGCGATGGTTGATGAACAGTCGCGGTCAGCGCGGAACATGACCTGCGTACGATTCAGCAACCCTCAGCCGCGCCTGCTTTGTGCAAGTGCATTGATGGACGGCGGCAGACTGCCAGCCGTCACATCGACGATGTATTGCCGCGCACCGCGTTGATGAATGCGCGAATCTTGTGGTGATCCTTGATGCCTTTGCTCGCCTCTACCCCGCCGCTGACATCCACCGCGTAGGGCTTGACCCGCGCTACCGCGTCGGCAACGTTCTCCGGCGTCAGGCCGCCGGCCAGAATCAGCGGTTTGCTCAGGTGTTGCGGAATCAGTGACCAGTCAAACGCCTCGCCGGTTCCACCGGGCACCCCTTCGACATAGGTGTCGAGCAGCACGCCACTGGCGCCGGGAAAGGCATCGCAGGCGGCGGCAATGTCATCGCCGGCCTTGACCCGCAGCGCTTTGATGTACGGACGATGCCAGCCTTCACACTCCTGCGCGCTTTCGTCGCCATGGAACTGCAGCAGATCAAGCGGCACCGCATCGAGGATTTCTCCCAGCTCGCAACGACTGGCGTTGACGAACAGCCCCACGGTGGTGACGAACGGCGGCAACGCCTTGATGATCGCCCTTGCCTGCTGCACATTCACTGCACGCGGGCTCTTGGCGTAAAACACCAGACCGATCGCATCGGCACCGGCTTCGACGGCGGCCAGTGCATCTTCGATGCGGGTAATGCCACAGATCTTGCTGCGAACAGCTGACATGTCAGGAAAACCTCAAGGCAAAATCCGAAAACGTCCCGGATGGTAACAAAAGCGTCCGAGGGCGTCAGCCGTCAAGTTCGGAGAAACCCGTAAGGAAATGTGGCCCGATAAAGCGCTCGGGCAACGGGAATTCGTCGTGATACTCGACCTGCACCAGATAGAGCCCATATGGATGCGCCGTCACCCCGCCGGAGCGACGCTCGCGACTCTCCAGCACTTCTTTCATCCACTCCACCGGGCGCTCCCCGGCACCGATGGTCATCAGCACACCGGCAATATTGCGCACCATGTGATGCAGGAACGCGTTGGCACGAATGTCGAGCACGATCATCTTGCCGTGACGAGTCACGCGCAGGTGATGCATCTTCTTGATCGGCGACTTGGCCTGGCACTGACCGGCCCGGAACGCGCTGAAATCGTGGGTACCGATCAGGTACTGCGCGGCCTCGGCCATACGCTCGGCGTCGAGCGGACGGTGATTCCAGGTGATTTCTTCATTGAGGTGCGCCGGGCGAATCTGATCGTTGTAGATCACATAGCGATAACGCCGGGCGATGGCCTTGAAGCGCGCATGAAAATGCGCCGGCATGACCCTGGCCCAACTGACGCTGATGTCATGGGGCAGATTGATGTTGGCGCCCATGACCCAGGCTTTCAGCGAGCGATCAACTTGAGTGTCGAAGTGCACGACTTGGCCGCAGGCATGCACGCCGGCATCGGTACGCCCGGCGCATTGCAGGGAAACCGGCGAATTGGCGACTTTCGACAGGGCCTTTTCAAGCTCTTCCTGCACCGTCGCCACACCGGTCAACTGACGCTGCCAGCCGCTGTAGCGCGAGCCTTTGTACTCAACGCCCAGCGCGACGCGGTAAAAGCCGTCGGGCGCCATTTCGGCGACCGGGTTATCTATGTTTGCCAAGGTGGGACAGCCTGCTGATTTGCAAAGGCGGGCATTATAAGGCGGTGGGCCGGGGATGCCAGAGTTCTCTATCGGCAGTACCGCCCTCTTCGCGAGCAGGCTCGCTCCCACATTTGCAATGCGTCCCCCCCTGCGGGAGCGAGCCTGCTCGCGAAAGCAATCGATCAGACACCGCAGAATCCGGCACAAACAAAAACGGCAGCCCCACCGGGCTGCCGCTTATTGTTTACCGCTGAACTTACGCCAGGTTGGAAAGCATTTCCTTGGCCTCGCCCCGCTGCTTCTCATCACCCTCGGTCAACACTTCGTTGAGGATGTCACGGGCACCGTCGGCGTCGCCCATGTCGATGTAGGCCTGGGCCAGATCGAGTTTGGTCGCCGCTTCGTCGGTGCCGGCGAGGAAGTCGAAATCGTCTTCGCCCAGATCGTCACCCATCGCGGCGTCCGCTTCGGTGAAGCTCGGTTCGGCCATGCTTTGCGACAGGCGATCCAGCTCGGCATTGACGTCGTCCAGCTCGGCCGCGAAGGCATCCGGCTCAGCAGCCGGGTTGCTGTCCATTTCGTCCGCCAGCGACAGGTCGAAATCAGCTGGCAGCTCCAGATCGTCCTGCGGCACGTCAGCGACAACCGGCGTCTCGACCGGCGGCAAGTCCTTCACGCCGTCGTCCAGATCCAGCAGGAAGTCATCTTCAGCCAACGTGGCCGGCGATGGTTCGGCGCCGAGATCCATATCCAGATCGAAGTCCGACAGATCGTCGAGATTGTCTTTCATCTCAGTCTGTTCTTGCAGCACCGAGGCGAAGCTCAGATCGTCTTCAGCCGGAAATGCGTCGAGCTCGACCGGCGCTTCTGGCTCGACCGCTGGCGCAGGATCGACCGGGGTGATGTTGTCGAGGTCGTCCAGGCTCAAATCGAACGCGGTGTCGAGATCGTCAGCGGCATTCTCGGGCGCTTGCGGCTCGTCTTGCAGCAGTTCCTTGACGTACTGCGCGTCCAGCTCGGCAGCGACTGCGGCAGCCGCCAGTCCACCGGCAGCAACCACAGCCATGGCCGGGAAGCGGCTCTTCAGTGCTTCGACCTTGGCGAAGTTATCGCCATTGGCTACCAGTTGACGCTCTTGCGCAACGAACGCATCGCGGTCGCCCTGCTGACCGTAGACTTCCATCAGCTTCAGGCGCAGATCGCTGCGTTCCGGCTCAAGGCTGACGCCCTCTTCCAGCAGCGCGGCGGCTTGATTGAGGCGACCGGCATTGATGTGCGATTGCGCTTTGTCGAGCACATCATCAGAGCGTTCGCCGGCCGGGGCCACCAGTGGTGCGGCAATCGGCGCAGCCATCACCACCGGAGCGACGACCGGTGCTGGAGTTGGCGCAGGCGCCGGAGCTGGCGTATTGAGCTTGACGCTGGCTGCCGGGGTTTCCAGGCCAGAGAAGCTGCTTTCCGGCAGATCCTGCTCAGCAGAGAACTCTTGCTCTTCAGCCAGAGCGCGGGCCATGCGCAGGTGCTTTTCGGCTTCCTGCTGGGCTTTGCGACGGCGCGCCAGCAGCAACAGCAGAAGCAGCAGAACCACCGCACCGCCGCCGATCAGGCCGAGCAGGATCGGATTGGTCAGCAGTTCATTGAAGGCTTTGTCGTCATCGGCGGCAACAGGCGGCGTAGTTTCGACCACCGGCTCGACGACTGGCTCAACCGGGGTTTCCGCTGGCGGCGCGATGGCCGACTCTGGAGTCGGTGAAGCCGCTGCGGCGTCGGCCGGAGTGGCTGGCGGTGTTGCGGCCAGTTCGGCAGTGATCGCCGGCACCGGCGGCACAGCAGCAGTGGCGCCAGGCGCAGCGCCGGCGCCGTCGGCCTGCATCTTCGCCAATTGATTGTTCTTCAGCTCGATGAGCTTTTGCAGCTTGTCCAACTGGCTCTGCAGATCCGCCATGCGGCTTTTCAGTTCCTCGTTGTCACGACGGGTCGTGTCGAGGTTTTCCTGGGTGATTGCGAGCTTATTGCTAAGCGCCTTGGCATCGCCGGCAGGGCCTTTCGCACCGGGCTTGGCACTTTCCGCCGAGACCAGGCTCAGATTGTCCTGAGTGTTGGCCGCTGCACCGGTATTGCCACGGCCACGATTGGTCGCATCCAGCTGCTGCTGACCGGTGCCAGGCTTGCCCACATAACGCCGGCCCTGACGCCAGGCTTCGTTCTGCGCCGCCACTTCAGCGATGGCTGCCGACTGCGGCAGCGCCGTGCTTTGTACCGGATCCGGCAGACGCAGCACCTGGCCGGTTTTCAGACGGTTGATGTTGCCGTCGATAAAGGCATTCGGATTGAGCGCCTGAATCGCCAGCATGGTCTGCTGCACCGAGCCGCCGTTGCGCGCCTTCGCGGCGATTTCCCACAGGGTATCGCGCGGCGTGGTGGTGTATTGATTGCGATGGGTGGCGCCAGTGGTGGGCGCAGTGATGGTCTGCGACGGCGCCGGTTGCGCGGCGGCGTCTGCGGTCTGCGGCGAGAACTTCGACGGATCGAGCAGCACGCTGTAATCACGCAGCAGGCGGCCATTGGGCCACATCACCTGCACGAGGAACTTCACCATCGGTTCCGACAGCGGTTGGCTCGAGGTCACGCGCAACACGCTTTTGCCGCTGGCGTTGAGTACCGGGGTGAACGTCAGGTCATTGAGAAAAGCCTGACGGTCGACGCCGGCCTTGGCGAAATCTTCAGGGGAAGCCAGGCTCGGCACCACCTCGGCGGCGGTGAGATCCTTGACGTCGAGCAGCTCGATTTCAGCCACCAACGGCTGGTTCAGGGTCGACTTCAGGGTCAGCTCCCCGAGCCCGAGGGCATGCGCCATACCGGAGGACAGCGCCGAGGCGGCCGCTATTGCTAACACCAGTTTGCGAACTTGAACCATAGCCTCATCCTTTGTTTGAACGTTCCTCGGCCAGCGAGAAGCTTTTGAATACCGCTGCCGTAAGGCATTGCGCGCGACGACGGGGGTCGCCGCGCGCGATCATTTCTGTGCTGCCCCGGAAAGTCCCGGAGGGTGACTCGTCATCGACGCGCTTCGGGCAAGCATAGCGCTCACCTAGAATCAGTCGACAAATTGTTGCCAAGTATCTTTTACAGCAGGTCTTTTATCAACAACTCAGCCAGTTGCACGGCATTGAGCGCCGCGCCTTTGCGTACGTTATCTGACGTCAGCCAAAGATTTAGTTCCGCCGGGTCGTCGACACCACTGCGCACGCGGCCGACATAGACCACGTCCTGCCCCACCGCATCGCCGACTGCGGTCGGATAATCGCCGGCCTCGACCAGCTCGATGCCCGGTGCTGCCTCGAGCGCTGCGTTGACCTTTTCCAGGTCAACAGCGCTGCCTGACTGCAAGGTCACGCTAAAGCTATCGCCAAAAAACACCGGGGCTTGAACGCAAGTGGCAGAAATCTTCAATAAAGGTTTTGCCAGAACCTGGCGCAGCTCTCGAACCAATCGTTTTTCCAGCAGCGTGTGGCCCTGCGCATCAGGCGTACCGACTTGTGCCAGCAGGTTGAACGCCATCTGCCGGTCGAAGAACGTCGGTTCCAGCGGACGCATGTTGAGCAGCTCGGCAGTCTGCCGCGCGAGCTCGGTGACCGCCTCGCGACCTTGGGCAGAAACGGCCAGGTTGGCGGTGACGTTGACGTATTGCAGATCGAGCAGATCGAGCAACGGCGCCAGCACCACGGCAAGCGTAGTGGCCGACGGGCTTGGGCTGCTGACCTGGAACGGGCTTTTCAGACTGGCGAGAATATCGGCATTGGCCTCGGGCACCACTTGTGGCGCCTGATCCGCAGGCAACGCGCCGGACAGGTCGATCAGTGAGCAACCTGCAGCATGGGCGCGAGCGGCGTAGCTCAGCGACACCGCAGCGCCGGCAGCGAAGAATACCAGTCTGACCTTGCTGAAATCGAACTCGTCGACCTCGCGCACGCGGACGTTTTTGTTGCGGAACAGCACCGAGCTGCCGGCCGATTCGCTGCTGGCCAGCAGGTGCAAATTGCCGACCGGGAAGTCGCGTTCTTCGAGAATCTGTACGAGGGTTTCGCCGACAGTACCGGTGGCGCCGATAACGGCGATATCGAAAGTCTGGGTCATGGAGCTACCTCTGGCAAAACGGGGGGAGCGGCACTTTACCGGGTGGGTGGCGCACAGGCAATTTCTGCCCGTACCGATCATTCCCACGCTCTGCGTGGGAATGTCTCAACGGACGCTCCGCGTTCTGCTTTGGAAGGGACGCAGAGCGTCCCGGGATGCATTCCCACGCGGAGCATGGGAACGATCATTGCGCATAAAAAAACCCGCACCTCTCACAAGGCACGGGCTCTTTCATTGCTTCAAGCGATCAACGCTCCAGCAGGATCCGCAGCATGCGGCGCAGCGGTTCGGCCGCGCCCCACAGCAGCTGGTCGCCGACGGTGAAGGCGCCGACGAATTGCGAACCCATGTTCAGCTTGCGCAGACGACCGACCGGTACATTCAGGGTGCCGGTGACCTTGGTCGGGCTCAGCTCCTGCATGCTGATCTCGCGGTTGTTCGGTACCAGCTTGACCCACGGGTTGTGCTGGCTGATCAGCCCTTCGATATCGGCGATCGGTACGTCTTTGTTCAGCTTGATGGTCAGCGCCTGGCTGTGGCAGCGCATGGCGCCGATGCGCACGCAGATGCCGTCGACCGGGATCGGGCTCTTGAAGCGACCGAGAATCTTGTTGGTCTCGGCCTGGGCCTTCCACTCTTCGCGGCTCTGGCCGTTCGGCAGTTCCTTGTCGATCCACGGGATCAGGCTGCCGGCCAGAGGTACACCGAAGTTTTCGGTCGGGTAGGCTTCGCTGCGCATGGCTTCGGCCACGCGACGGTCGATGTCGAGGATCGCGCTGGCCGGGTCGGCCAGTTGATCGGCGACAGCGGCGTGGGTCGCGCCCATCTGCTTGATCAGTTCACGCATGTTCTGCGCGCCGGCACCGGAGGCCGCCTGATAGGTCATGGCGCTCATCCACTCGACCAGACCGGCCTCGAACAGACCGCCCAGGCCCATCAGCATCAGGCTGACGGTGCAGTTGCCGCCGATGTAGTTCTTGGTGCCCGCGTCCAGCTGCTGGTCGATGACCTTACGGTTGACCGGGTCGAGAATGATCACCGCGTCATCGTTCATGCGCAGGCTCGACGCCGCGTCGATCCAGTAGCCCTGCCAGCCGGCTTCACGCAGCTTGGGGAATACTTCGCTGGTGTAGTCGCCGCCCTGGCAGGTCAGGATCACGTCGAGGGTCTTCAGCTCGTCAATGCTGTAAGCGTCCTTGAGCGGAGCAATGTCCTTGCCCACGGACGGGCCTTGGCCACCGACATTGGACGTGGTGAAAAACACCGGCTCGATAAGATCGAAATCCTGCTCTTCCAGCATCCGCTGCATGAGCACGGAACCGACCATCCCGCGCCAACCGATCAGACCTACACGTTTCATCGCAACTACACCTTCTTGAAAAGTGGGCCGCTGCTTTGTATTGAATTTCGCAGCGGGCCCGAGAGATTACAGATTCCGCAGCGCGGCGACTACTGCGTCGCCCATTTCCTGCGTACCGACTTTGGTACAACCGGCCGAGTGGATGTCGCCCGTGCGCAAGCCCTGATCGAGCACGACGCTGACGGCTTTTTCGATGGCATCGGCAGCGTCGTGCAGATTGAAGCTGTAACGCAGCATCATCGACACCGACAGGATCGTCGCCAGCGGGTTGGCAATGCCTTTACCGGCAATGTCCGGGGCCGAACCGTGGCACGGCTCGTACATGCCCTTGTTGTTGGAATCCAGCGAAGCCGACGGCAGCATGCCGATCGAACCGGTGAGCATCGACGCTTCATCGGAGAGGATGTCGCCGAACAGGTTGTCGGTGACGATCACGTCGAACTGCTTGGGTGCGCGCACCAACTGCATGGCGGCGTTGTCGACGTACATGTGGCTCAGCTCGACTTCCGGGTAATCCTTGGCCACTTGCTCGACCACTTCGCGCCACAACTGGCTGGATGCCAGCACGTTGGCCTTGTCCACCGAGCAGAGCTTCTTGCCACGCACCATGGCCATGTCGAAACCGACACGGGCGATGCGGCGGATTTCGCTTTCGCTGTACGGCAGGGTGTCGTAGGACTGACGCTCGCCGTTGTCCAGCGTACGGGTGCCACGCGGCGCGCCGAAGTAAATGCCGCCGGTCAGCTCACGGACGATGAGGATGTCCAGACCGGCAACGATTTCCGGTTTCAGGCTCGACGCGTCGGCCAGTTGCGGATAGAGGATCGCCGGGCGCAGGTTGCCGAACAGGCCCAGTTGCGCGCGGATTTTCAGCAGGCCGCGCTCAGGGCGGATGTCACGCTCGATGGTGTCCCATTTCGGGCCACCGACAGCGCCCAGCAGCACAGCGTCGGCAGCGCGGGCGCGATCAAGGGTCTCGTCGGCCAGCGGCACGCCATGCTTGTCGATGGCCGCGCCACCGATCACGTCGTGGTTCAGCTCGAAGCCCAGGCTGTACTTGTCATTGGCCAATTCCAGCACCTTGACCGCTTCGGCCATGATTTCCGGACCAATACCGTCACCCGGGAGAATCAGAATCTGCTTGCTCATGCTTTCCTCGTGTCTTCAAGCGGTGCGCCAGTGAACGGCGCGCCGGGAAAAATTCTATCGCTCGGCCTTCAGTACGATCACATCGGTACTGAACGAGCCGTCGGCATCTATCTCAAAATACTCACGCACTTCGTTGCCCATCGACTGCTGCAACTGGCGGATCGCCGCGCGCATCACGTCAGGTGTGCGCATGCGCTCGACCCAACTGCTGTACTCCAGACGCAGGCGCTGACGGGTGGTACTGCGAACATGCAGTCCGGCCTCGCTAACCTGGCGCAGCCACTCGGCGGCGGAGTAGTCGCGCACGTGGCTGGTGTCGCGCAGCACTTCAACGCTTTGCAGGTAAGTGTCGAACAACGCACTGCCCGGTGACAACACATCAACGAACGCCGTCACCCCGCCCGGCTTCAGCACCCGACGTACTTCGCGCAACGCCAGGCCAAGGTCGCTCCAGTGATGCGCCGAATAGCGGCTGAACACAAATTCGAACTCGCCATCGGCGAACGGCAAGCGCTCGGCAGCACCATTGACGGTAATGATGTTGCTCAAGCCGCGATCGACGGCAGCGCCGGCAACCACATCAAGCATTTGCTGCGACAAGTCGTAAGCCACCACTTCCCTGACCAGCGGCGCGACATGGAAACTGACGTGACCGGCGCCACAGCCCAGATCCAGCACCCGCGCTCCACCCTGCCCGGCCAGTTCAGCCTGGAGCAGCGCGAATTCGCTGCCTTGGGCGTGAACCGCGCTGCTCAGGTAAGCGGCGGCCTGTTCGCCGAATTGCTTCTGGACGACCTGGGTGTGCTGGGCGGTGCTGGTCATGGATCACATCCTGTAAGCAGTGTTATTTGAAATACATTCCCTGTGGGAGCGAGCCTGCTCGCGAAGAGGCCCGCCCTGACTACATCAATCCCGAATCAAGCGTCGCGAAACAACCACGGCTGACTAACCCGATGCTTGGCTTCGAACGTCGCAATCGCATCGCCGTCCTGCAAGGTCAGGCCGATATCGTCAAGACCATTGAGCAGGCAGTGCTTGCGAAACGCATCGATTTCGAAGCTGTACACCTTGCCATCCGGGCGGGTCACGGTCTGCGCTTGCAGGTCGATCTGCAATTGATAACCCGGCTCGGCTTCAACTTGCTTAAACAGTTCATCAACTTCTGCATCGCTGAGGATGATCGGCAGCAGGCCGTTCTTGAAACTGTTGTTGAAGAAGATGTCGGCGTAACTCGGCGCGATGATGCTGCGGAAACCGTACTCTTCCAGCGCCCACGGCGCGTGTTCACGGCTCGAGCCGCAGCCGAAGTTCTCGCGGGCGAGCAATACGCTGGCACCCTGATAACGCTCGGCGTTGAGGACGAAATCCTTGTTCAACGGGCGCTTGGAGTTGTCCTGGTACGGCTGGCCGACATCCAGATAACGCCACTCGTCGAACAGGTTCGGACCGAAACCGGTGCGCTTGATCGACTTCAAGAACTGCTTGGGAATGATCTGATCGGTGTCGACGTTGGCACGATCCAGAGGCGCGACAAGACCAGTGTGCTGAGTAAATGCCTTCATCTTTACTGTGCTCCTTGGATCAATTCACGAACGTCGATGAAACGGCCGTTCACTGCTGCCGCCGCTGCCATCGCCGGGCTGACCAGGTGGGTACGGCCACCGGCGCCCTGACGGCCTTCGAAGTTACGGTTGGACGTCGAGGCGCAATGCTCGCCGGACTCCAAACGGTCCGGGTTCATCGCCAGGCACATCGAGCAACCCGGCTCACGCCATTCGAAACCGGCCTCGAGGAAAATCTTGTCCAGCCCTTCGGCTTCCGCCTGCGCCTTGACCAGACCCGAGCCCGGCACGACGATCGCCTGCTTGATGGTCGAGGCCACCTTGCGGCCCTTGGCGATCACCGCAGCAGCGCGCAAGTCTTCGATGCGTGAGTTGGTGCAGGAACCGATGAACACGCGATCAAGCTGAATGTCGGTGATCGCCTGATTGGCGGTCAAACCCATGTATTTCAAGGCGCGAACGATCGAGTCGCGCTTGACCAGATCCATTTCCTTGGCCGGGTCCGGCACGTTCTGATCAACAGCCAAAACCATCTCAGGCGAAGTGCCCCAGCTGACTTGCGGCTTGATCTGCGCGGCGTCGAGCTCGACCACGGTGTCGAACTTGGCATCGGCATCGGAAACCAGGTCTTTCCAGGCTTCGACGGCCATGTCCCACTGCTCGCCTTTCGGCGCGAATGGACGACCTTTGACGTAGTCGATGGTCTTCTGATCCGCCGCCACCAGGCCGACGCGGGCGCCGGCTTCGATGGACATGTTGCAGATGGTCATGCGGCCTTCAACGGACAGATCGCGGATCGCGCTGCCGGCAAATTCGATGGCGTGGCCGTTACCACCGGCGGTGCCGATCTTGCCGATCACCGCGAGAACGATGTCCTTGGCGGTCACGCCGAACGGCAATTGCCCTTCAACGCGCACCAGCATGTTTTTCATTTTCTTCGCGACGAGGCACTGCGTGGCGAGCACGTGCTCGACCTCGGAGGTGCCGATGCCGTGGGCCAACGCACCGAATGCGCCGTGGGTCGAGGTGTGCGAGTCACCGCAGACCACGGTCATGCCCGGCAAGGTCGCGCCCTGCTCCGGACTGATCACGTGAACGATGCCCTGACGCACGTCGTTCATCTTGAATTCGACGATGCCGTATTCATCGCAGTTGTCGTCGAGGGTCTGCACCTGCAAACGCGAAACCTGATCGGCAATGGCTTCGATGCCGCCCTTACGCTCCGGGGTGGTCGGTACGTTGTGGTCCGGGGTCGCAATGTTGGCATCGATGCGCCAAGGCTTGCGCCCGGCCAGACGCAAGCCTTCGAAAGCTTGCGGCGAAGTCACTTCGTGGATGATGTGACGATCGATGTAGATCAGCGCCGAGCCATCGTCGCGCTGCTTGACCAAATGCGAATCCCAGAGCTTGTCGTAGAGCGTTTTGCCGGCCATCAGACGGTTCCTCATCAGCTTGTTTCTATGCCCTGGGCTTATCAATAACCCTTTGGCTTGTGAGGCCGATCCTATGGGGTTAGATTAAATAACTCAAATTCATATTTTTTATGCTTTGGATAACCAACTGGAATGCGACATGGACTTGGCTAACCTCAACGCTTTTATTGCCATCGCCGAGACCGGCAGCTTCTCCGGCGCCGGCGAACGCCTTCATCTGACCCAACCGGCGATCAGCAAGCGCATCGCCGGTCTTGAGCAGCAATTGAAGGTGCGCCTGTTCGACCGCTTGGGCCGTGAAGTCGGCCTGACCGAGGCCGGTCGCGCCCTGCTGCCACGGGCTTATCAGATTCTCAACGTGCTCGACGACACCCGCCGCGCCCTGACCAACCTGACCGGCGAGGTCAGCGGTCGCCTGACGCTGGCCACCAGTCACCACATCGGCCTGCACCGCTTGCCGCCTCTATTAAGGGAGTTCACCCGCCGCTACCCACAGGTTGCGCTGGATATTCAATTCCTTGATTCGGAAGTGGCCTACGAGGAAATTCTCCACGGCCGCGCAGAACTGGCGGTCATCACCCTCGCGCCAGAGCCGCATACCTTGGTCAAAGCCACGCCGGTGTGGGACGACCCGCTGGATTTCGTCGTCGCCCCGGAGCATTCGCTGATCAACAACGGTGCCGTCAGTCTGGCGGACATCGCCGGCCATCCGGCGGTTTTTCCCGGCGGCAACACCTTTACCCACCACATCGTCCAGCGTTTGTTCGAAGCCCAGGGCCTGACGCCGAACATCGCCATGAGCACCAACTACCTGGAAACCATCAAGATGATGGTCTCCATTGGCCTGGCCTGGAGCGTGCTGCCGCGCACCATGCTCGACGAACAAGTGGCAAGCATCGCATTGCCGGGCATACAGCTCACTCGCCAGCTAGGCTATATCTTGCACACCGAACGGACGCTATCGAATGCAGCACGCGCCTTCATGGCCCTGCTGGATGCACAGATCGATCGGCCAGGGATCCCGGCCTGACTTGTGCTACTCCTATAGAGCCGCTCCTGTGCCTAACGCCACTCAGCTCAAGGCCCGCTGACAATGCCGAAATCTGTTGACCGAATTCCGCCGATGCCGCGAATCCAGGCTGTTGATCCGCGCCATTCCGAGCAGAGCTGGGAAAGCGCGCCGCAATTGCTCGCCGCGCTCAACGGCGCGCGGCTCGGTGCCTGGTATTGGGACATCGAGCGCGGGCAGATCAGTTGGTCGCGGGGCACCCAGGCGTTGTTCGGCTTCGATCCACGGCAGCCATTACCCGCCGACCTGGAATACCTCGACCTGTTGCCGCCGGAAGACCGCGCGAAAACCGTGCGCGCTTTCCACGCGGTGATCGCCGGCGCCCCACTGGAGCAGGCGATGCATCACCGCATCCGCTGGCCCGACGGCAGCCTGCACTGGCTGGAGATCAGCGGCAGCCTGCTGCCAGACAAGAACGGCCGGCCCCGAATGATCGGGGTGATTCGCGAAATCACCCACCAACGCCAACGCGAGCAGGCCCTGAGCAGCTCGGAGAAACGTTTCGCTACACTTTTCCACCTGTGCCCGAACATGGTTCTGCTGACCCGTCAGGATGACGGTCTGATCAGCGAGGCCAACCAGTATTTCGAAAGCCTGTTCGGCTGGCCGGTGCAAAGCGCGATCGGCCGCACCACCCTGGAACTGGGCCTGTGGGTGCATCCCGAGCAGCGCGCCGAACTGGTGAAGAAAACCAAGGCCAAGGGCGAGCTGATCAGCATGGAAGTGCAGTTCCGTGCCAGCAACGGCCAGGTGCACGACGGCATCCTCAGCGCGCAGAAGGTCGAGCTCGAAGGTCAGCCCTATCTGCTCAGCACGTTCCTCGACACCACTGAACGCAAAGCCGCCGAACTGGCCCTGAAGGACAGCCAGGAACGCCTCGACCTGGCGCTGGATTCGGCGCAACTCGGCACCTGGGACTGGCACATCCCCAGCGGCATGCTTTACGGCTCGGCGCGCGCTGCGCAATTGCACGGGCTGGAGCCGATTCCATTCCATGAATCATTCGAGGAGTTTTTCGAAGGCGTGCCGGGCGAGGAACGCGACAGCATGCGCGACGCCTACCGCAGCCTGCGCGAAGGTCCGGCGGGAAATTATCAACTGACCTATCGCGTGCAATTGCCCGACGGCAGCTCCCGCTATCTGGAAAGCCGCGCGCGTCTCTATCGCGACGACAACGGCGCGCCGCTGCGCATGGCCGGTACGCTGCTGGACATCACCGATCAGGTCGAGCGCGAACAGCGGCTGGTGGCTTCAGAAGAGAAATTCGCCACGCTGTTTCAGGTCAGCCCCGATCCGATCTGCGTCACGCGCCAGGAAACCGGGGAGTTCATCGAGATCAATTCCAGCTTCAGCCAGACCTTTGGCTGGAGCGCCGCCGATGTGATTGGCCACACCGCCGAGGAAATCGGCCTGTGGGACGCCTCGGCGAAAAGTCTGCAACGCATCGAACGGGTGATTCGCGAACAAGGCCTGAGCAACGTGGCCATTCTCGTCCAGCACAAGGACGGCCAGTCGCTGACCTGCGTGATTTCCAGTCGACAGATCAGCGTCGGCGACCAGCCGTGTATCGTCACCACCCTGCGCGACATCACCCAGCAACAACGCTCGGAAGCAGCGCTGAAGGCTAGCGAAGAAAAGTTCGCCAAGGCGTTTCACTCCAGCCCCGACGCCATCACCATCACCGAACGCGACACCGGGCGTTATCTGGAGGTCAACGACGGCTTCTGTCGCCTCACCGGCTACCGCGCCGACGAAGTGGTGGGCAAAACCGTCTATCAGGTGGGGATCTGGGCCGAAGAGAAACAACGCTCGACCCTACTCGCCGAGTTGCAGATCAAGGGCCGCGTGCATCATCAGGAAATGCTCGGGCGCAACAAGCGCGGCGAATTGCTCACGGTGGAAGTCTCGGTCGAGCCGATCACCCTCAATGAAACCGCGTGCCTGCTGCTGACCGCGCGCGACGTCAGCCTGTTGAAGAACGCCGAAGCGCAGATTCGGCATCTGGCCTATCACGACCCGCTGACCAACCTGCCCAACCGCGCCCTGCTGATGGATCGCCTGAGCCAGCAGATCGCCCTGCTCAAGCGCCACAATCTGCGCGGCGCCTTGCTGTTTCTCGACCTCGACCACTTCAAGCACATCAACGATTCCCTCGGTCACCCGGTCGGCGACACCGTGCTGAAAATCATCACCGCGCGGCTCGAAGCCAGCGTGCGCATGGAAGACACGGTGGCGCGCCTCGGTGGCGATGAGTTTGTGGTGTTGCTCAGCGGCCTCGAAGGTTCGCGCAGTGAAGTCAGCGAACAAGTGCGCGCGCTGGCCGACACTATTCGCGAATTGCTTTCGGAGCCGATGTTCCTCGATGGCCAGCGCCTGCAAGTGACGCCGAGCATTGGCGTCGCGCTGATTCCCGATCACGGCTCGACCCCGACCGACCTGCTCAAACGCGCCGACATCGCCCTGTACCGGGCCAAGGATTCCGGGCGCAACACCACGCAGATGTATCACAACACCATGCAGAAAGCGGCCAGCGAACGCCTGCGTATGGAGACCGACCTGCGTCTTGCGCTGTCGCGCGGCGAGTTCAACGTGCACTTTCAGCCACAGGTCGATGCCAGAGACAACCGCATCATCGGCGCCGAAGCCCTGGTGCGCTGGAACCATCCCGAACTCGGCGCGCAATCGCCCACCGAGTTCATCAAGGTACTGGAAGACAGCGGCCTGATTCTCGAAGTCGGCACGTGGATCCTCGATGAAGCCTGCAACGCCTTCAAACAACTGATCGCGTTGAAACTGGTCGACCCGCTGAACTTCAGCCTGTGCGTGAACATCAGCCCGAGACAGTTCCGCCAGAACGATTTCGTCGAACGCATCGAACACAGCATGACCAGCCACGGCCTGCCCTGCTCGCTGCTGAAACTGGAAATCACCGAAGGCATCGTCATCCAGAATCTGGAAGACACCATCAGCAAAATGCGCCGCCTGAAAAAGCTCGGCGTGAGCTTCGCCATGGACGATTTCGGCACCGGTTATTCGTCGCTGACTTATTTGAAGCGTCTGCCGGTAGACACCCTGAAGATCGACCAGTCGTTCATCCGCGATGCGACCACTGACTCCAATGTTGCCGAGATCATTCGCGCAATTGTCGCGATGGCCCGCAGCCTTGAGCTGGAGGTCATTGCCGAGGGCGTGGAGACGCCAGCACAACTGGCGTTTTTGCAGGGTCTGGAATGCCATTTGTATCAGGGCTATCTGCACAGCCGACCGGTGGGGTTGGAGGATCTGAAAAAACTGCTGCCCTGAATCGGCGGTCGCACAGACTGGCAACAGAGCAACAATTGCCACGGTTTGCGTCAGCCTGTAGGGTCGCGTTTTTTGCGCCGCTTCGAGATCAACCATGCAGGATGCATCCCTTCCCCGCCCGGCCCTGCTGGGCATCGACCTTGGCACCACCAACAGCCTGATCGCCGTCTGGCGTGCAGGCCGCGCCGAACTGATCCGCAACGCCCTCGGCGATGTGCTGACACCGTCGGTGGTCAGCCTTGATGAAGACGACACGATTCTGGTCGGCAAAGCCGCCCGCGCCCGCCTGACCACGCACCCGGAACGCACTGCCGCCGCGTTCAAGCGCTTCATGGGCAGCGACAGGCAAATCCAGCTCGGCTCTCGCCAGTTCAGCCCGGAAGAGTTGTCGGCGCTGGTACTTGGCTCACTCAAGCAAGACGCGGAAGCCTTTCTCGGCCAGGCGGTCACAGAAGCGGTCATTTCCGTACCGGCATATTTCAGTGACGAGCAGCGCAAGCGCACCTTGTTCGCCGCCGAACTGGCCGGGCTGTCCGTGACGCGCCTGATCAATGAACCGACCGCTGCCGCCATGGCGTACGGCCTGCACGAACAGAAGTTCGAACGCACGCTGATATTCGATCTCGGCGGCGGCACGTTCGACGTCACCGTGCTCGAATACGCATTGCCGCTGATCGAAGTGCACGCCTCCACTGGCGACAACTTTCTTGGCGGCGAAGACTTTACCGCCGCCCTGTTGCAGGCCTGCCTGAAACACTGGCAACTCACCCCCTCAACGATCGATGCACAAGCCATGGCCAGCCTCGGTGATGCCCTCGAACAGCTGAAATGCAAACTCGGCGAAGGCGCGCAGCACTTGAGCTGGCGGTATGCCGAGCAGACATTCGAATGGGAGCTGAATGAAGCCGCTGCGGTGAAAATCTGGGAGCCGTTGCTGGCCCGCTTGCGCGCGCCAATCGAACAGGCTCTGCGCGATGCCCGACTGAAACCGCGTGACCTCGACAGCCTGGTGCTGGTCGGTGGCGCCACGCGCATGCCGGCGGTACAGCAAATGGTTGCCACGTTGTTTGGACGCCTGCCTTATCGGCATCTTGATCCGGATACTATCGTGGCGCTGGGGGCGGCGACGCAGGCAGCATGCAAGGCGCGGGACGGTGCGGTTGAGGAATTGATTCTGACGGATGTCTGTCCGTATACGCTGGGGATTTCGACCAATCGTGGCGAAGGCGTCAGTGGCGCGTTCTCGCCGATCATCGAGCGCAACACGGTGATTCCAACGTCACGGGTGCAGCGTTACTCGACGACGTTTGCGCAACAGACTGAAATCCGTATCGCGGTTTACCAAGGGGAACGCCCGTGGGTACGCGACAATATTTTCATCGATTCTTTCGACATCCAGTTCACCCCTAGTGAGCAGCTGCAGAGCCTCGATGTGCGTTTCAGTTATGACATCAACGGCCTGCTGGAAGTAGACGTCACGCTTCTGGAAACCGGCGAACGTTACGGCCACAGCATCGACCGCAGCCCGACCGGACTGGATGAACAGGCGCGCAGAGACAGCCATGCCCGGCTCGCGACGCTCAAAGTCCACCCTCGCGACGCCCTGCCCAACCGCACCCTGCTCGCACGACTGGAGCGAGCATGGATGCAAACTCTGGGCGACGAGCGTGCGCGCATTGCCGAGTGGATGGACACCTTCAACACCGTGCTTGCCGGCCAGCAAGCCAGCGAAATCGCCAGCCACCGCTCAGCGCTGAATGATGCGCTGGATCAATTACGTTTTTAACCGTTTAGCCGTCGCAGAATGGCTTGCAAGCCACCGGCGAGAGTGTTTTCCCGCTCACTGCCCGGTGGCACGCCATAGCGATTGGGCAGCTTTTCTCCGGGAAAACCGAACAGCACCAACGGCAAGAACGGTAGAACTGGCGAAAGGCCGGCGATCAGCACAAACGTCGTGACGCCTCGCCCCATGTCATGAAGACGACGCAAAATGGCACTGAGCAGCAGGCCGAGCGCTCCCCCAAGCACAACAAAAGCAGTAACCACCGAGCCGCTGAACAATGCCAGTAGCGGCGTGAGCAGCACGATGCCGATGACTTGCGCAACGAACGCCTCACGACCCAGCCGACTACCGAGACGCCAGAATGCAGTTGCCGGCGTTGGAATGGTCTGTGCCTTGGCCAGCAACAAACGCTCCGACCACGACAGCAGGGCACTGAACACGAAGCGCAGACCGAGTCCGTTATCGAGGTCGTCCTTGGCCCGCTGCATACGTAAAAGGGTTTTCTGACTTGGTACACCGATACTGCCAAAACGCACGAGGTCCCTGAGCACATCCAGCGCCAGGTAAAAAGCGTCGCCGACACCCTCGTCCGACAGCGCCTCGCGAGGCGGATGAGGAGGTTCTCCCTTGATCAGACCGTGACGGAAGCCATCGAACCACTCCTGAGGGTTGACTACTTCGGTGATGCTTTCGAGCAGATATTTGCGCTGTTGCGCATTGAGCAGGGGATCGTGATACAGGACGCCCGCTAACAGCATGCGCCCAAGCAGATCATCATTGAACCGACCGATATCGCTGCGCATGCATTCAAACAACCGATCATTACCCAGCAATCGGGTGCTGTCCAGAGCTTCCTGAACACTGAACAACTTGCGGGCCAGCAGCGAGTGCACCGGGTCGGCGGCTTGCAGCCAGCCGAGCAGACCGCTGGCGCTGCCCTGCTCTCGATTCAGGCGACAGAGCAGTGGCTGCAGACGTGCCAATGGGTGCTCACGCGCAACATTCATCGACTCAATGCAGCGTGCCGACTGCGCAGCCAACCAGCGTGTCGGTTCATCGAGCGTAGCAAGCAAGTACAGCGCCTGACGGTGCCACTCCCAGACATCGTCCCGGCTATCAATGGCCGGGAACACCATGCCCTGCGTGGCCAACTCAGCTTGTAGTTTCAGGCCATCCAGCATGGCGTCTCGCTTGTCCAGACTGAATGCTTCGTCCAACCGCGCCAGCGAACCGGCATCGTAAGCGCGCAAACGGCGCATCCACAGCAGGCTGAGCTCAAGCGGTTGGCCTTTGTGCAGTTCCGGCGGCAACGGGGTGGCGTGGTCGGCTGCCAGATACGCCTGCATTGCCAGTGGAATCGGCGCTTGGGTCAACCAGCAGATCTGTTGCCCGGCCTGATACTTGAAGCCCTCCAGCACCAATTGATCCAGAATATCCAGCGGTGCTGCTGCGTCCATGACACGTCCCAGCAAGGCCTCATCACCGCGATGCAACGCCCAGGCATGCTGATAGAGGATTTGTAGCGGCGGATCTTCGCTGTCGCTGATCAGCCACGCCAGCAGCGGCAATTCATCACCACTGATACGCCACTCGACAAATGCATCGGCGATGCCTCGCAATTCGAGCTGCCGGGCGCGGAACCAGCGCGCCAATGTTTCCGGACGTTGTGACGGACTGCCGTATTCCTGACTGACATCATTCAGGTCAGTTGACCAGTCGCGGAAATTTTCCAGGCGGTCAAAGGCCTGGATCAGCAAGGGCAAGCGCTGCGGCTGGTGACGCGCGCACAAGTCCAGCAGCCATGACGCAGCTTTCGGGTGATGATGCTCGCGCCAGAGCTGTACCCATGCCTGTAACGCCAATTCCTCCATGCCCAGCGCGCTGCGCTGGCACGCCAGCAGATAGAGCCAATCGACCTGCTGAGGCGCAAGCCGATGCATCTCACCGACAATCTCGAGAAAATCCTTGCTGGCGATGCCGGCCTGACTGAACTGTATAGCCAGGCGTCGCAGCAACCCGTCATCAGCGGGTAGCGGCAGACACATGTGCTGCCCGGCGAAGTGTCGAAAGTCATCCAGCGAGGCTTCGCGGTGCAGGTAATCGAGGGTGCGCACGTACCAGAGCGTTTCCAGCTGCGCGGCAGCGGGCCAATGGCTGATCAATGACGTGTCGAATGGATCCGGCAACTCGATGCGCTGCAAGAACTCGTCGACATGCCGCGCATTGTCGAAATCCATGTCCAGCATCCGGCTTGCCCAGCTCAGGCGTTGGGCCAGCAAACGCGCGCAGACATGGGAAATCGGTCCGGCTTCCAGCAGTTCGCGCAATAACGGCCAGCAGACTTCGTCCAGCACTTCCAGCGCAAGACGATCAAGCTTGAGGTTAAATGCCTGCCATGCCGCCGGCTCGAACCGGCGGGCTGGATCGAGCAGCAAACTGTCGAAATCCGCCATGATTCTGCCAGCGGGACTTACCTCGTCCTCGGTCTGTTCAACGGGCTCGGCAACTTCTTCGCGGGCAAAGCGTAACGCCAGCTCATAAGCTTCGCGCAGCGCCTGAAAACCTTCCGGATCGGTTTCGGGATGGTGTTGCGGCAAACGCGCACGATAGGCACCACGAATGGTGTCGTTGTCTTTGGTGGGCTCGATACCCAAGCGAATCCAGCAACTCATGACCAGTCAAACTCCCCTAGCGTGTCAGGCCGCTCGGGAAGGTGCAGAGGCATATTCCATGGCAATTGCGCAAATAATTCACGGGCATCGCGATCAAGATTGTGGATGACCACGGTGGTACCGATATAGTCGCCCTGCCGGTCAAATTCGTGGCTCAATTCCTCGTCCTTGTTGCCCAGGCAATGCCAGAAGGCCTTGCCGACGACGAAACCATTCAGATAGCTCGTCCAACTGTCGTAGTAGTAGCGCGCACGTGCCGCCATGCGACCATGCAGCCAAAGGCTTTCGGTCAGGTCGATCCATCCGTGCAGCACCGCGGAGCGCAGCAGAAAACCCATGCGGCCAATATCCCAGGCGCGGATGCCGCCAGAACCACACTCGCCGAATGTGCGGCTGGCCAACTCATAAAACGCGCGCTGACGGGTACCCAGCGAATCGAGCAATGACTGCCATTCTGACGGCAGGCATCGCTCCCACTGGCGATAGGCTTCGTTCAGTTGCGTCGCGTGCCCGTTATCGGCCGTTCTGAGCATGTCCAATAATTGCGGGCGCGTGGTAATCCCCCAACCGCCTTCAACATCGACATGCTTGAGATCGAAACAATAGGTGGGTGCGGTGTAATCGGCGTCGGGATTGAGGGCGACAAGAGGCGATGAAAGCGCATATAGCCAGCGCTGTTCCAATTCGTCCATGAACAAAGGCTCCGTGCCGGTGGAAATAGGGAAAGCCGGCTTGATGGGCGCCGATTGTAAAGAGCCCCGCCGACAGCGGCAAACCCAGCATCACTTTTTCTGTGCCCCGGTGCGTGTCAACGTATCTGTCGCTTCACGGCTGTTTTAGGAGTCTATTACGC
>NZ_RCOA01000053.1:0-4897 GCF_004307585.1 Pseudomonas sp. Sample_20
CAGTAGTCTGACCGACGCCGATGGTGATGGTCTGGCCGTTGGCCAGAGTCACGACGACAGGGGAGCCAGTCACTGGTGCACCGACGGTGGCGGTGTAGGTGACCGTGCCGCCTTCAGCGACCGAGGTATCGGCGGTCAGTTTGACCGTCGAAGTGTCGATGGTATCGGTGACATTCGTCACCGCTGGAACCGCGCTTGGCACCAGGTTCTCGAAGTTGCCGCCGGTCGCACCCTCGATGGTCACTTCGACTTTGCCGGCATCTTTATAGACGTCGTCTTTCGGTGCGTCGACGGTCACGGTGCCGGTGGTTTTACCCGCGTCGATAGTGATCGTGGCGCCATTCGACAGGGTCACGGTCACCGGTGTGCCGGCCGGGTTGGTCAGGGTTGCGGTGTAGGTGATCTGGCCGCCTTCGGCGACCGAATCGCTGGCGGTCAGGTTCAGGTTGGTGGTGTCGGTGGTGTCGGAAACCACGGTGTCTGCGGACTTGCCGTCGACCACCAGTTTTTCGTAATTGCCACCCGTGGCGCCATCAATGGTCACGCTCAGCGAGCTGCCGCCCGCCAGCGGGCTGTTCGGCGCGACGTAGTTGACGCTGCCGGTGGTTTCGCCGACCGCGATGGTAATGGTCTGGCCGTTGGACAGGCTGACGATGACCGGAGAGCCGGTCACTGGCGCGCCCACGGTGGCGGTGTAGACCACGGTTTCGCCTTCGGCGACGTTCGCAGTGGCGCTCAGCGACACGGTGGTGGTGTCGATGGTGTCGTTGACCGTGGTCACCGCCGGCGCTGTGCTGGTGACGAGGTTTTCGAAGTTGCCGCCGGTTGCGCTCTGGATGGTCGCTTCAACGCTGCCGGCGTCTTTGTAGACGTCGTCTTTCGGTGCATCGACGGTCACGCTGCCGGTGGTTTTGCCGGCCTCGATGAGGATGGTCGCACCGTTCGACAGGGTCACGGTGACCGGCGTGCCGGCGGCGTTGCTCAGGGTTGCGGTGTAGGTAATCTGGCCGCCTTCGTTCACCGCGCCGGTCGCGCTGAGCGACAGGTTGGTGGTGTCGGCGGTGTCGGTCACGGTGGTGCTGACCGGGGTCTGGTCGGCGACAAGATTTTCGAAATTACCGCCGCTGACGTTGGTGATCGAGTTGGTCAGCGGCGCGTGGCCGGCGAGGACGTCGTTCGGCGCGGTGGTGCTCACGCTGCCGCTGGTCTTGCCGACTTCGATAGTGATGTTCTGACCATTGGCCAAGGTGACGACCACAGGCGAACCGGTGACCGGCGCGCCGACGGTGGCGGTGTAGGTGACGGTGCCCCCTTCGGCCGCGGTTTCGGTGGCGGTCAGTTTGACCGTCGAGGTGTCGACGGTGTCGGTGACATCAGTGACCGCTGGCGTGGTGCTTGGCACCAGGTTTTCGAAGTTGCCGCCAGTGGCGTCCTTGATCGTGACTTCAACTTTTCCGGCGTCTTTATAGACGTCGTCGGCAGGTGCCGGAACGGTGACGGTGCCGCTGGTTTTGCCGGCCTCGATGGTGATCACCGCGCCGTTGCTCAGATCCACGGTCACCGGCGTGCCGGCCGGGTTGCTCAGGGTTGCGGTGTAGACAATCGAACCGCCCTCGGCCACGGAGCCGGTCGCGGACAGCGACAGGTTGGTGGTGTCGGCAACGTCAGTTACCGAGGTCACCGCCGGGGTCTGGTCAGCCACGAGATTTTCGTAATTGCCACCACTGGCGCCGTCGATTTTCACGCTCAGAGTGTTGCCGCCGGCCTGTGCATCGTTCGGCGCGGTGAAGTTGACGCTGGCGCTGCTGGCGCCGACCGGAATGGTGATGGTCTGGCCGTTGGACAGGGTCACCAGCACTGGCGAACCAGTGACCGGGGCGGTCACGGACGCGGTGTAGACAACCACGCCGCCTTCCACCGCGCTGGCGCTGGCGGTCAGCGAAACAATGCTGTTGTCGATGGTGTCGGTGACATCAGTTACCGCAGGCGTCTTGTCGATCACCAGGTTTTCAAAGTTGCCACCGCTGGTCTTGGTGATGCTCGCATCGACCTTGCCGGCGTCCTTGTACACGTCATCGCCAGGCGCGGCTACGGTCGCAGTGCCAGTGCTCGCACCCTTGGCAATGTTGATCACCGCGCCGTTGCTCAGGGTCACGCTCATGGCGGTGCCGGCCGGATTGCTCAGGGTCGCGGTGTAGACGATCGAGCCGCCCTCGGCAACGCTGCCGGTGGCGCTCAGGCTGATGTTGGTGGTGTCGACGGCGTCGGTGACTTTGGTCACCACAGCCGAACGATCGGCCTCGACGCGCTCGAAATTGCCGCCGCTGTGGCTGGCGATCGCCGTCCGCACGTTGCTGCCATCGATGTACGGCGTATTGGCGGGCGCCGGGAAATTCACCGAACCGCTGGTCGCACCGGCCGCGATGTTGATCACCGCGCCGTTGGCCAGGGTCACGGTCATCGCAGTGCCGGCCGGGTTGCTCAGGGTCGCGGTGTAGGTGATCTGGCCACCTTCGCTGACGGTATCGCTGGCGGTCAGGGTCAGTGCGGTTGTGTCGACGGTGTCGTTGACCGTGGTGCTGACCGGAGTCTTGCTGACGTCGAGTTTCTCGAAGTTGCCACCGCTGGCGTCGGTCATGGTCACGGTGAGCTTGCTGAGGTCCTTGTAGACGTCATCGCTCGGTGCGGCGATCGTCACCGAACCGCTGGTCTTGCCGGCTTCGATGGTGATGGTCTGGCCGTTGCTCAGGTTGACGGTTACCGGCGTTTGCGCGGCGTTGGTCAACGTTGCGGTGTAAGTGATCGAAGAGCCTTCGAGCACATAGCTTTCTGCGCTGAGGGTCAGGTGCGTGGTGTTGACCGTGTCGGCAACGTTGGTCACCGCAGGCGTAGTGCTCGGCACCAGGTTTTCGAAGTTGCCACCGGTGGCGTCCTTGATGGTGACTTCGACTTTGCCGGCGTCTTTGTAGACGTCATCGGCAGGTGCCGGAACGGTCACGGTGCCGGTGGTCTTGCCCGCTTCAATGGTGATGACCGAACCGTTGCTCAGATTCACAGTCACAGGCGTGCCGGCCGGGTTGCTCAGCGTCGCGGTGTAGGTGATCTGCCCGCCTTCGTTGACGTTGCCGGTGGCAGTCAGCGCAACGCTGGTGGTGTCGACGGTGTCGGTCACGGTGGTGCTGACTGGGGTCTTGTCGGCGACCAGATTTTCGAAGTTGCCGCCGCTGACGTTGGTGATCGAGTTGGTCAGCGGTGCGTGACCGATCTGCACGTCATTCGATACCGGGGCAGTAACGCTGCCGGTGGTCTGGCCCACGGCGATGGTGATGCTCTGGCCGTTGGCCAGGGTCACGACAACAGGCGAGCCGGTGACGGGCGCGCCGACAGTGGCGGTGTAGGTGACGGTGCCGCCTTCCGCGACCGAGGTGTCGGCGGTCAATTTGACCGTCGAGGTATCGATGGTGTCGGTGACTTGAGTGACCGCTGGCGTGGTGCTCGGAACGAGGTTCTCGAAGTTGCCGCCGGTGGCGCTGGTGATGGTTGCCTGCACGGAGCCTGAGTCTTTGTAGACGTCGTCGGACGGAGCCGGGAAAGTCACATTACCGCTGGTTTCGCCTGCATTGATGGTGATGACGGCGCCGTTCGACAAGGTCACGGTTACTGGCGAGCCAGCTGCATTGGTCAAGGTCGCGGTGTAAGTGATCTGGCCGCCTTCAGCCACGGAAGCGGTCGCGCTCAGCGACAGATTGGTGGTGTCGGCCACGTCGGTGACGGTGGTCGAAACTGGGGTTTTGTCCGCCACCAGATCTTCGTAGTTGCCACCGCTTACGCCAGTGATCGAGTTGGTCAGCGCAGCGTTGCCGGTCAAGGCATCGTTCGGTGCGGTGTAAGTGACGGAGCCGGTGGTCTGTCCGACGGCGATGGTGATGTTCTGGCCGTTGGCCAACGTCACGACCACAGGCGAGCCGGTGACTGGCGCGCCGACGGTGGCGGTGTAAGTTACGGTGCCGCCTTCGGCAACCGAGGTGTCTGCGCTCAGCTTCACCGTCGAGGTATTGACGGTGTCAGTGATTTCGGTCACTGCCGGCGTAGCGTTCGGCACCAGATTTTCGAAATTGCCGCCGGTGGCGTCCTTGATGCTGACTTCGACTTGGCCGGCGTCCTTGTAGACGTCATCGGCCGGCGCTGGAACGGTAACGGTGCCGGTGGTTTTGCCGGCATCAATGGTGATCACCGAACCGTTGCTCAGGGTCACGGTTACCGGGGTGCCGGCCGGATTCGTCAGCGTGGCGGTGTAGGTGATCTGGCCACCCTCGGCCACAGAACCGGTGGCGCTGAGGCTCAGGCCAGTGTCATCGACCGAGTCGGTAATCGTGGTAACGGCTGGCGTGGTGCTTGGCACCAGGTTTTCGAAGTTGCCACCGGTAGCGCCAGTGATGGTGGTGCTGACGGTGCTGCCGTTGCTGTACACATCATTGGCCGCAGTCGGCACGTTGACGGTGCCGACGGTCTCGCCGGTAGCAATGGTGATGGTCGAACCGTTGGACAGAGTGACGGTTACCGGCGTCTGCGCTGGATTAGTCAGCGTCGCGGTGTAGGTGATCTGACCGCCTTCAACGATGTTGTTGGTAGCGGTCAGGGTCAGCCCGGTGTTGTCGACCGAATCAGTGATCGTGGTTACGGCTGGCGTGGTGCTTGGCACCAGGTTTTCGAAGTTGCCACCGGTAGCGCCGGTGATGGTGGTGCTGACGGTGCTGCCATTGTTGTAAACGTCATTGGCCGCAGTCGGCACGTTGAGGGTGCCGACGGTCTCGCCGGTAGCAATGGTGATGGTCGAACCGTTGGACAGAGTGACGGTTACCGGCGTCTGCGCTGGATTAGTCAGCGTCGCGGTGTA
>NZ_RCOA01000053.1:4907-27322 GCF_004307585.1 Pseudomonas sp. Sample_20
TGGACAGAGTGACGGTTACCGGCGTCTGCGCTGGATTAGTCAGCGTCGCGGTGTAAGTGATCTGACCGCCTTCAACGATGTTGTTGGTCGCAGTCAGGGTCAGGCCGGTGTTGTCGACCGAGTCGGTGATCGTAGTGACTGCTGGCGTGGTGTTCGGCACCAGGTTTTCGAAATTGCCGCCAGTTGCGCCAGTGATCGTGGTGCTGACGGTGCTGCCATTGTTGTAAACGTCATTGGCCGCAGTCGGCACGTTGAGGGTGCCGACGGTCTCGCCGGTAGCAATGGTGATGGTCGAACCGTTGGACAGAGTGACGGTTACCGGCGTCTGCGCTGGATTAGTCAGCGTCGCGGTGTAAGTGATCTGACCGCCTTCAACGATGTTGTTGGTCGCAGTCAGGGTCAGGCCGGTGTTGTCGACCGAGTCGGTAATGGTGGTAACAGCTGGCGTCGGGTTCGGCACCAGATTTTCGAAATTGCCACCGGTAGCGCCGGTGATCGTTGTCGTAACGGTGCTGCCATTGTTGTAAACGTCATTGGCTGGCGTCGGCACGTTAACAGTGCCGGTAGTCTGGCCAGCGCCAATGGTAATGGTCGAGCCGTTCGACAGAGTGACGGTTACCGGAGTTTGCGCCGGGTTGGTCAAAGTCGCCGTATAGGTAATCTGGCCGCCTTCGGTCACGCTCGAACCAGCCGTCAGCGTGACGGTAGTGGTATCGACGGTGTCGGTGACCTGCGTGGTCGCCGGGATAGTTGGCGGGGTCACGGTGATGCCATTGCCGCCGCTGGTGCCGGTGACGGTCACGTCGATCTGGGTCGGGTCGTTGTAGACCGTGTCGTTCGGCGCCAGCGGCACGTTGACGGTGCCAGTGGTGGCGCCGGCCGGGATGACGATCACTGCGCCATTGGACAGGGTGATGGTCAGGTCGGTCAGCGGCGCCTGGGTCAGGGTCGCGGTGTACACCAGCACGCCGCCGGCTTCGGTGATGGTCGGCGTGGCGCTGAGGCTCAGGGTCGAGTCGCGCAGCGCGTTGGTGGTGGTGTCGGTGGTCAGGCCGCCGGTGGTGTCCTGCGCGACTTGGCCGGCAGAATTGATGCCCGCCGTCGGAAAGCCAATGGTCGGATCGACGCGGCCAGCGGTGGCGTCGAGCATGACAAAGCTGTGACCACCACCGGCGGCGCCAACGGTACCTGCGGCGGTCGGGCCGGCCGCGGTGGATTCGAGTGCGGTGGTCGGGTCGACACCGGCGGCGATGGCTTGCTGCAGTTCTTCTACAGAAGGCGCAGCCTGCGCGGTGGCTTCGGCCAGGTCAGTGCTGGAGTCAGGCGAGCTGGCGCTCCACTGGGTGTCACGGCCCAGATCGAGCATGCGGCCATCGGCCAGTTCCAGCGACACCGCGCCGGACAGGCCGGTATCGATCTGGTCGCCGACATACAGGCGATCGCCTTCAACGAGTACGCGACGCACGCCCTCTGGGGACACCACGAAAACCTGACCGACAATGCTTTTGACGACGGCAACAACACTGCTCATTGAAGACTCTCCGGGGTGTCACATTCAGTTGACTTCCATGGACCTGACGGGCGTCGGCGCCACTTCAGTCTGGACGTACTTTCTATAAATGGATAACTTATTGACGCTGTATTTCCGTCAATAATCTGGCTATAAATTATCGCGATTAACTTTATGCCAAACTATTGACCTTCTGGGAGCCATCCTAAACAATCGCCCCACTAATGTCACATTGATATTTCCGCGGCGACCTGTCCTTCAGCCTGTCATCCAGTTCCTCTTTTGAACTTTCCGACATACGGTCTTTCGGGTTGCCATCATCCGACGCAGCACCACGTTTCTGCTGTGATTCAAGACAAGAAGTTCCGGGAAAACTCCAACCATGCGTTCGCTTTTGCTCCTTGCCGCTCCCTTCGCTCTCGCCGCCTCATTCGTACAAGCACAATCCTTACCAGAAGCCATGCAACAGGCGCTGGATGTCCATCCGGAGATTCAGGCGGGGGTCAATAGTCGATTGGCGGCGGATTATCAGTTAAAGGCTGCGAAAGGGGGATACCTGCCCAAGGTCGATCTGCTCGGCGGTTATGGCCGTGAAGGCACCGACAGTGTGACCACTCGAGCGAACGGTGGAAGCAATCACTGGGAGACGTTGAACCGCAGCGAGTCAAGTTTACGTCTCTCGCAAATGGTTTTTGACGGTTTCGCGACGTCCAACGAAGTTGCGCGTCAACAAGCCAACGTCAGCTCCCGTGCTTACTCGTTGCTGGGCACTTCCGAACGCACTGCGCTGACCGTCGCCCAGGTTTATCTGGACGTGCTGACCCGTCGTGAATTCGTCCGTCTGGCCGAGGAAAACCTCAAGAGCCACCAGCGCATCTACGATCAGATCCAGCTGCGCACCCAGCGCGGCGTCGGCAGCGGTGCCGACCTTGATCAGGCCGAAGCGCGTATGGCCCAGGCCCGCAACAATCTGATCACCGAGCAGACCAACCTCGCCGATGCGGAAACCAACTTCCTCAGCGCCGTCGGCCAGATGCCCGACCAGCTCGAGCGCCCTGCGCCGTTCATGGCGATGATGCCCGCCAACCTCAATGAAGCCCGCGCGCAGATGCTGGAAAACAGCCCGATCCTGCGTTCCGCCGAGTCGGATATTGCCGCTGCCGAGAAGCAGTTCGCCACCGCCAAATCGACCTTCTACCCGCGCTTCGACGCTGAGCTGGGCCGTACCGCCGACAACGATCTCGACGGCCAGAACGGCCACAACAACGAATGGCAGGCCATGCTGCGCATGCGTTTCAACCTGTATTCCGGTGGCAGCAACAAGGCCGATCTGGAATCCAAGTCGTACCTGGCCAACCAGGCGCTGGACATCCGCAACAACGCCCTGCGTCAGTTGAACGAAGAGCTCGGCCTGGCCTGGAACGCGCTGAACAACGCCAACGCTCAGGTGCCGATCGCTCAGCAGTACGTCGATCGCAGCACCTCGGTGCGTACTGCCTACCAGCGTCAATTCAGCCTCGGCGAACGCACCCTGCTGGATTTGCTCGACAGCGAAAACGAACTGTTCACCGCCTCGCGGCGTCTGGCGGAAATCAAGAACATTCAGTTATTTACTCAGTACCGAATCAAGGCGACCATGGGCCAATTGCTCAAAAGCCAGGGAGTGGTCGCGCCGTTGGCATCCGTTGTGCAGAACGACGTGAAGCCCAAGGTCCAGCTGCCTGGGATGAACTGAGTTATCCCTTTCAACTGTTAAAGAGTGTCGAGCGTGGAATCAGAAGTCAGTCGAGTTCAACTCAGCCATGATCCACGCGCGTTGCATGACGATCCGTTGCTGGATGGTCTGCTCGCCCTGTGCATGCTGCACCAGAAGCCTGCCAGCGCGGCGATGCTGACCACTGGCCTGCCGCTGCCCAAACAACGTTTGAGTGTCGAGTTGCTGCCGCGCGCAGCGGCTCGCGCCGGCCTGCAGGGGCGGGTGTTGCAGCGCAAGCTCGAAGAAATTCCGGCGATCGCCATGCCCGCGCTGTTGCTGCTCAAGGATGGCCGCAGTGCCGTCCTGCTCGGCTGGCAGGGCGACAACGAAGCACGAGTGCTGCTCAGCGAAAGCGATGGCGGCGAGTCGGTGGTCAGCCGTGAACTACTGACCGACGATTACACCGGCAAAGTGTTCTTCGCCCAGCCGCAGCACAAATTCGACGTCAGCCACGGCACGCTGATCCCGCGTGCACGCTCGTGGTTTCGCGACACCCTCAAGCGTTCGCGCTGGCTGTACGCCGATGCGATCGCCGCCAGTTTCCTGATCAACATCATCGCCATGGCCGCGCCGCTGTTCGTGATGAACGTCTACGACCGCGTGGTACCGAACCAGGCCGAAGCAACCCTTTGGGTGCTGGCGCTGGGCATCACCGGCGCTTACATCTTCGACTTGATCCTCAAGAGCCTGCGCAGCCTGTGCCTGGATCTGGCCGGGAAGAAAACCGACCTGATCATCTCCGCCACGCTGTTCGAGCGCATTGTCGGCATGGCGATGAAATACCGCCCGGCGCGGGTCGGCAGTTTTGCCCAGAACATCCATGAGTTTCAGAGCCTGCGCGACTTTCTCGCGTCGCTGACCCTGACCAGTCTGATCGACCTGCCGTTCACCATCCTGATTTTCATCGTCATCGCCATTCTCGGCGGGCATCTGGTGTGGATTCCGGTGCTGGCGTTCCCGATTGCCCTGCTGATCGGCTACGCCTTGCAGAAGCCGTTGATCGCGACCATGGAACGGACCATGGCGCTGGGCGCCGAGCGCCAGTCGAGCCTGATCGAAACGCTCGCCGGGCTGGACGCGGTCAAGGTCAACAACGCTGAAAGCGAGCGCCAGTATCAGTGGGAGCAGACCATCGGCACCCTCAGCCGTCTCGAGCTGCGAGTGAAAATGCTCTCCGGTCTGGCAATGAACATCACCTTGCTGATCCAGCAACTGGCCGGGGTGATCATGATCGTCTTCGGCGTGTACCAGATCATCGCCGGCAACCTGAGCATGGGCGGGCTGATTGCCTGCTACATGCTCAGTGGCCGCGCCCTCAGCCCGCTGGCGTCGCTGTCCGGCCTGCTCACGCGCTATCAACAGGCGCGGGTGACCATGACCTCGGTCGACCAGATGATGGAGCTGCCGCAGGAGCGCAACTTCGAGGAGCGCCCGTTGAGCCGCAAGGTTCTGCAGGGTGCGATCGAATGCCGGCAGCTCAGCTTCACCTATCCGGACCAGCAGAACCCGGCGCTGAAGAACATCAACCTGGTCATCCGTCCCGGCGAGAAGATCGGCATCATCGGTCGCAGCGGCTCGGGCAAAAGCTCGCTGGCGAAACTGCTGGTGGGCCTGTATCAACCGGACGACGGTGCCTTGCTGGTCGACGGCGTGGACATCCGTCAGATCGACGTCAGCGAACTGCGCTACAACATCGGTTACGTGCCGCAGGACATCCAGCTGCTGTCCGGCACCCTGCGTGACAACCTGGTGTCCGGCGCGCGTTACGTCGAAGACGAGCTGGTGCTGCAAGCCGCCGAACTGGCCGGCGTGCACGAGTTCGCCCGTCTGCACCCGCAAGGCTACGAGCTGCAAGTCGGTGAGCGCGGGCAGAACCTCTCCGGCGGCCAGCGGCAGAACGTCGCCCTGGCCCGGGCGCTGTTGCTCAATCCGCCGATCCTGCTGATGGATGAGCCAACCAGTGCGATGGACAACACCGGCGAAGAACGCCTCAAGCAACGCCTCGCAGCAGTGATTGAAAACAAGACCGTGGTGCTGGTCACGCACCGGGCATCGCTGTTGTCGCTGGTCGATCGCCTGCTGGTGATCGATCGCGGGCAGATTCTCGCCGACGGCCCGAAAGCCGCCGTGATGGAAGCGTTGAAGAAGGGGCAGATCAGTGTTGCTTAAGTCCGGTGTCAAGGAGTCGATCCGTCGCTACTTCAAGGGCTCTGCCTCGCTGCAGGGTCAGCCGCTGCCGGAGGTCAACAAGGCGCTGATCGAAGACGCCCCGCGCGTCGTGCGCCTGACCATCTGGGCGATCATCGGCTTTTTCGTGTTCCTCATGCTCTGGGCCAACTTCGCCGTGATCGACGAGGTGACCAAGGGCGACGGCAAGGCGATTCCGTCGTCGAAGATCCAGAAAATCCAGAACCTGGAGGGCGGTATCGTCTCCGAGCTGTTCGTCAAGGAAGGCCAGATCGTCGAGGCCGGCGCGCCGCTGATTCGTCTCGACGACACACGTTTTGCCTCCAACGTCGGCGAAACCGAGGCCGATCGCCTGTCGATGCTGCTGCGGGTCGAGCGTCTGAGCGCGGAAGTCGATGATCGTCCGCTGAATTTCCCCGAGGACGTACTCAAAGCCGTGCCGGGTCAGGCGAAAAGCGAAGAGTCGCTGTACATCAGCCGCCGTCAGCAATTACACGATGAAATCGGCGGCTTGCAGGAGCAGTTGATCCAGCGTCAGCAGGAACTGCGTGAGTTCAGCTCCAAGCAGGCGCAGTACCGTCAGCAACTCGGTTTGCAGCGTCAGGAAATCAACATGTCCGAGCCGCTGGTGGCGCAGGGCGCGGTCTCGCCGGTGGAAGTGTTGCGTCTCAAGCGTGCCGAAGTGGAAACCCGTGGCCAGCTCGACGCGACCACGCTGGCCATCCCGCGCGCGGAATCGGCGATCAAGGAAGTGCAGCGCAAGATCGACGAAACCCGCGGCAAATTCCGCAGCGAAGCGCTGACCCAACTCAACGAAGCCCGCACCGACCTGAACAAGGCCCAGGCCACCGGCAAGGCGCTGGAAGACCGCGTCAGCCGTACGCTGGTTACCTCACCCGTGCGGGGCATCGTCAACAAGTTGCTGGTCAACACTATCGGCGGTGTGATCCAGCCGGGCAGCGACATGGTCGAAATCGTGCCGCTGGACGACACCCTGCTGGTCGAAGCCAAGATCCGCCCGCAGGACATCGCGTTCCTGCATCCGGGTCAGGAAGCGATCGTCAAATTCACCGCCTATGACTACACGATTTACGGCGGCCTGAAGGCACAGCTGGAGCAGATCGGTGCGGATACCATCACCGACGAAGACAAGAAAACCACCTACTACGTGATCAAAGTGCGCACCGAGCGCAGCCACTTGGGCACGGATGAAAAGCCACTGCTGATCATCCCGGGGATGGTGGCGTCGGTGGACATCATCACTGGCAAGAAATCGGTGTTGAGCTATTTGCTCAAGCCGATCATTCGGGCGCGGGCTGAGGCGTTGCACGAGCGCTAGATCTTCGGCGCTGGTGACGGCCTATTCGCGAGCAGGCTCGCTCCCACAGGAGATTGCATTCCAACTGTGGGAGCGAGCCTGCTCGCGAAGGCGTCCTCCGAAGCGCTACATATCCGTCGGTAAGTGACACAAATGGTCACCCACCCCCTCACCATTCGCCATATCGTTATTCATTAACGGTATTTAATTTCCAATTCTTATAGCTATAAAGTCACCCACCTGCGTACCTGCCGACCAATCGGCGCGCCGCACGACCTGAACCGACACGCAATCCAGCGTGAGTGTCTGATCGACGAGCGCGGCCATGAGCGCGCCGTGCTTGGGAGATGATTGATGTCCGCCGCTACTGCCACCGAAAGCGCCGCAACTGCCGCGCCGCAAATCTTCGAAATTCGCCCCTTCAGCGGTGCCGTCGGCGCCGAGATCGTTGGCCTCGACCTGCGCCGGCCGGTCAATGATCAGGACTTCGCGCGCATTCACCGCGCGCACCTGGATCACCACGTCGTGGTCTTTCGCGATCAGCAGATCACCCCGCAACAGCAAATCGATTTCAGCCGTCGCTTCGGCGTGTTGCAGATCCATGTGCTCAAGCAGTTCCTGCTGGCCAATCACCCGGAAATCCTCATCGTGTCCAACATTATCGAGAACGGCCAGAACATCGGTCTCGGAGACGCCGGCAAGTTCTGGCATTCCGATCTCTCCTATAAAGAGCTGCCGAGTCTCGGCTCGATGCTGCACGCTCAAGAGCTGCCCGCCGAGGGCGGCGACACGCTGTTCGCCGACATGCACAAAGCCTGGGACGACTTGCCCGCTGCCTTGCGCACTGCGGTCGAAGGACGTTCCGCTGCGCATTCCTATACCGCGCGCTACAGCGAAACCAAGTTCGAAGGTAACTGGCGCCCGACCCTGACCCCGGAGCAACTGGCTCAGGTCGCCGAAGTGGTGCATCCGGTGGTGCGCACGCATCCGGAAAACGGCCGCAAAGCCTTGTTCGTCAGCGAAGGCTTCACCACGCGCATCGTCGGCTTGCCGGAAGACGAAAGTCGTCAGTTGCTCGGCGAACTCTTCGCCCACAGCGTGCTGCCGCAAAACATCTACCGCCATCAGTGGGAACCGCATGATCTGGTGTTCTGGGACAACCGTTCGCTGATCCACCTCGCCGCCGGCTGCCCTGCGCATCTGCGCCGCAAGCTGTATCGCACGACCATTCAGGGCGACGCGCCTTTCTGATTTGCCGGAGATCGACCATGAACGCCCCTTTGCCAGGCCACGCGGCCAGCAACCCGATCGCCCGCAGCGAAGCGTTGCTGGCCGTCGATCACGTCAGCCTCGAATACCGCACGCCGCAACGCGTGGTGCGCGCCACCCATCAAGTCAGTTTCGCCGTCGACCCGGCTGATCGGTTCGTCCTGCTCGGCCCGTCCGGTTGCGGGAAATCGACCTTGCTCAAAGCGGTCGCCGGATTCATCCAGCCCTGCGAAGGAGAGATCCGCCTGCAAGGCCAGCGCGTCGATGCGCCGGGGCCGGACCGCATTGTGGTGTTTCAGGAATTCGACCAGTTGCCGCCGTGGAAAACCGTTAAGCAAAACGTGATGTTCCCGCTGCTGGCCTCGCGCACCTTGAGCAAGAAAGACGCCCAAGAGCGTGCGTTGCATTATCTGGAAAAGGTCGGCCTCGCAGCATTCGCCGACGCCTATCCACACACCTTGTCCGGCGGCATGAAAGCACGGGTGGCGATCGCCCGGGCGTTGGCCATGCAACCTAAAATTCTTTTGATGGACGAACCCTTCGCTGCACTCGACGCGTTGACTCGCCGCAAGATGCAGGAGGAATTGCTGCTGCTCTGGGAAGAGGTGCGCTTCACCCTGCTGTTCGTCACCCATTCGATCGAAGAAGCCTTGGTGGTCGGCAATCGCATCCTCTTGTTGTCGCCACATCCGGGCCGGGTGCGCGCCGAACTGCACAGCCATCAATACGACCTGCACAGCCTCGGCGGCGTGGCGTTTCAGGAATCGGCGCGGCGCATTCATCGTCTGCTGTTCGATGAGGGCCAGGCGCTGGAGACCGAGCGTGATCACGACTTCAACGACATTCGCATCGCCTATTGAGCGGCCAGGAGGACTACCCGATGAGCCATTCATCATCCGTGCGTGAAGAATTCGAAACCGTGCTCGAGCCGCTGACCGCAGTTCCGGTCGAGCGCGAATTGCCGCTTGGCACGCGCCTGTGGCAACAGGGCTGGCTGCGCAAAAGCCTGATCCTGATCGTGCTGGCGATCATCTGGGAGGTGGTCGCGCGGATTCAGAACAATGACCTGATGCTGCCGAGTTTTCTGCAAACTGCGCAGGCCCTGTTCGACGGGCTGCTCAGTGGCGAGTTGCTGGCCAAGGTGTGGATATCCCTGGTGGTGCTGATCAAGGGCTACCTGATCGGCATCGTCCTCGCGTTCGCTCTGACGACATTGGCGGTCTCGACCCAGTTGGGACGTGATCTGCTCAGCACCATGACTTCGATGTTCAATCCGTTGCCGGCGATTGCCCTTCTGCCGCTGGCGCTGCTCTGGTTCGGATTGGGGCAGAACAGTCTGATTTTCGTGCTGGTGCATTCAGTGTTGTGGGCGTTGGCGCTGAACACCTATGCCGGATTTCTCGGTGTGTCCGAGACGCTGCGCATGGCCGGGCGCAACTATGGCCTCAAGGGTTTGCGCCTTGTGTTGTTCATCCTGATCCCGGCGGCACTGCCGTCGATTCTCGCCGGTTTGAAGATTGGCTGGGCGTTTGCCTGGCGTACGTTGATCGCGGCCGAACTGGTGTTTGGCGCGACCAGCGGCAAGGGCGGGCTGGGCTGGTACATCTTCCAGAATCGCAATGAGCTGTACACCGACAAGGTGTTTGCCGGGTTGGCGGTGGTGATCCTGATTGGTCTGCTGGTGGAAAATCTGGTGTTTGCCACCCTCGAGCGCGTGACCGTCAAGCGCTGGGGTATGCAGCGCTGAGGTCTTCGTTGGCTGGGCCGGCCTCTTCGCGAGCAGGCTCGCTCCCACATGAGAACGCATTCCAAGGTGGGAGCGAGCCTGCTCGCGAAGAGGCCAGCGCTGGCATCGTCACTCTTTAGGGATGTTTGCTAGCATTGCGCCCGGATCAATCCAGATCAGCCAAGAGTGCTCAGCATGCAACTCCCGGACATGAACCTTCTGGTCGCCCTCGATGCCTTGCTCGACGAGGGCAGTGTGGTCGGCGCGGCGCGGCGGATGAACCTCAGCCCGGCGGCCATGAGCCGCACGCTGACGCGGATTCGCGAAGCCATCGGCGATCCGATTCTGGTGCGCGCCGGGCGTGGCCTGGTGCCGACCCCCAAAGCCCTCGAACTGCGCGAACAGGTGCGCGACGTGGTCGAGCAGGCGGCGCTGCTGTTCCGCTCCGCCGACAGCGTCGAGCTGGGCACCTTGCGCCGGCGCTTCAGCATTCGCGCCAATGATTTCTTCGTCGGCGTTTACGGCGGCAAGCTGTTCGACACCCTCGACCAACTCGCCCCGTATTGCGAATTGCGCTTCGTCCCGGAAGGCGATGGCGACGATGAGGCGCTGCGCGAAGGACGCATCGATCTGAGCGTCAGCAACACCCGTCCGCTCACCCCGGAAGTGAAAGTGCAGAACCTGTTCTCCACCCACTTCGTTGGCCTGGTGCGCGAGAATCATCCATTGCTCGATGGCGAAATCACGGCCGAGCGCTACGCCGGTTTTTCCCATATCAGCATGTCGCGGCGTGGCATCGCTCGCGGCCCGATCGACACGGCGTTGAATGCGTTGGGGCTGGAGCGTCGAGTGGCGGTGATCGCGCCGAGTTTCCACGCGGCGATGTTTGCCTTGCCCGACTCCGACCTGATCTTGCCGGTGCCCAAAGAAGCCCTGCTCAGCGTGCGGCGGCTGGGGCTGAAACTGCGTTCATTCGATCTGCCGATTCCACTGCCTATGCTGATGCTGACCCAGGCCTGGCACCCGCGCTTCGACAAGGACCCGGCCCACCGCTGGCTGCGTGAAACCCTCAAGACCTGCTGCGATGAAACGTGGCTGGCGGCACAGCCCTGATCTCTGCGCCAACACCAAACCCTGTGGGAGCGAGCTTGCTCGCGAAAGCAGTTTGTCAGGCGCCGTTAATACAGCTGACCTGACGCATTCGCGAGCAAGCTCGCTCCCACAGGGGGATTTAAATACTGCACGCAATGCACTTATAACCTGCCCATAAGTCAATTTTCGTCAGCATCAAGCCCCACTAAAATGCTCCGGTATTTCACCCCCGGAGTTTTCATTCATGACATCCCTGACGGTCACGGCGCCTCTCGTCGCGACCAGCCCGGCGACGGCGGCTGCGCCACCGGTGTTCGGGGCGCGGATCATCATTGGTCTGGTCGGCGTGCTGTTGGCCGTGCTGGTCTCGGGCCTCAACGAGATGGTCACCAAAGTCGCACTCGCCGATATTCGCGGCGCGCTGCACATCGGCTACGACGAAGGCACCTGGCTGGTCGCCAGCTACACGGCGACGTCGGTCGCGGCCATGGCCTTCGCGCCGTGGTGCTCGGTGACCTTCTCGCTGCGCCGCTTCACCCTCTGCGCGATCGGCCTGTTTACCTTGCTCGGCGTGCTGTGCCCGTTCGCCCCGAACTACGAAAGTCTGCTGCTGATGCGCATCCTCCAGGGCCTCGCCGGTGGTGCATTGCCGCCGATGCTGATGACCGTCGCACTGCGCTTTCTCCCAGCGAACATCAAACTGTACGGACTGGCCGGCTACGCCCTGACCGCGACTTTCGGCCCGGGACTCGGCACGCCGCTGGCCGGGCTGTGGACCGAATACGTCGGCTGGCAATGGACCTTCTGGCAGATCATCGTGCCGTGCCTGATCGCCATGGCCGCAGTGGCTTACGGATTGCCCCAGGATCCGCTGCGGCTGGAACGTCTCAGGGCGTTCAACTGGAAGGGCCTGCTGTTGGGCTTTCCGGCGATCTGCATGCTGGTGATCGGTTTGTTGCAGGGCAATCGACTGGACTGGTTCGAGTCGAATCTGATCTGTGGATTACTCGGTGCCGGTTCGCTGCTGCTGGTGGCTTTTATGATCAATGAATGGTCGCAGCCGATTCCGTTTTTCAAGCTGCAGATGCTCGGCATCCGCAACCTGCTGTTCGCCCTGATCACCCTCGCCGGGGTGTTGATCGTGCTGCTGGCGGTGGTGTTGATTCCGTCGAGTTATCTGGCGCAGGTGCAGGGTTATCGTCCAGCGCAAACCGCGCCGATCATGCTCATTGCCGCGCTGCCGCAGCTGATTGCGCTGCCATTGGTGGCGGCGCTATGCAACTTGCGCTGGGTCGATTGTCGCTGGGTGCTCGGCATGGGTCTGAGCATGCTCGCGCTGTCCTGCCTCGGCGGTTCACACCTGACTTCGGCGTGGATTCGCGATGACTTTTACGTCCTGCAATGGCTGCAGATTTTCGGCCAGCCGATGGCGGTGTTGCCGCTGCTGATGTTGTCGACCGGCAGTATCACGCCGATGGAAGGGCCGTTCGCGTCGGCGTGGTTCAACACCGTCAAAGGTCTCGCCGCAGTGGTCGCCACCGGCGTGATCGAAGCGCTGACCACCGCGCGCCTGCATTTCCATTCGACCATGTTGGTCGACAGCCTGGGCAATTCGCCGCTGGCCGATCACAGCGATCCGGGCCTCGCTCACCGCGTGCACGAGCAGGCGGTGGTGCTGACTTCGTCCGATTTGTACCTGTGCATGGCTGGCGTCGCCGTGGCGTTGATCCTGCTGATTTTCTGGCTGCCGACGCGGATTTATCCGCCGCGCGCGCCGACCTGATCGCTGTACTGAAACTGAAGGTTTTTTATGACTCAATCCAAGCAAAAACTCGCGGTGGCCGTGGCTGCCGCGCTGGCGGTGGGCGTGCTGGTGTACCTGGCGATGCCCGGGCTGTTCGGCCAACGCACCGAGCAAACCACCAACGACGCCTTCGTCTCCGCCGACTACACGCTGGTGGTGCCGCGCGTGGCCGGGTTCATCAAGCAGGTGCTGGTCGAAGACAATCAGCAGGTCAAGGCTGGGCAATTGTTGGCGCTGATCGATGACCGTGATCTGCGCGCAGCGGCGGAAGCGGCGGATGCGCAAACCCTGGTCGCGCGTGCGCAGTTGCAGAACGCCAGCGCGACCCTGGAGCGGCAGGCGTCGCTGATTGCTCAGGCGCAGGCCACAGTGGTCTCGGCCAAAGCGGAAATGGCTTTTGCGCAGCAGGAACTGAACCGCTACAACCATCTCGCCGGTGTCGGCGCCGGCACCGTGCAGAACGCGCAGCAGGCGCGCACGCGGATCGATCAGGCCTCGGCGCGCCTCGACACCGCGACCGCGAAGCTGGCGGCCGAACGCAAGCAGGTCGAGATTCTCACGGCCCAGCGCAACGCCGCCGACGGCAATCTGAAACATGCGCAGGCGGCGCTGGAGATTGCCAGTTTCAACCTCTCTTACACACGCATCACCGCGCCGCAGGACGGCATGATCGGCGAGCGTGCGGTGCGCGTCGGCGCCTACGTCACGCCGGGCAGCAAACTGTTGGCGGTGGTGCCGTTGCAGCAGGCCTATGTGGTGGCCAATTTTCAGGAAACCCAGTTGACCGACGTGCAGCCCGGGCAGGGTGTGCAAGTGCGGGTCGACAGCTTGGGCGGTGAAGCCCTGACTGGCCGCGTCGAGAGCATTGCGCCGGCAACGGGCGTGACCTTTGCGGCGGTGAAACCGGATAACGCCACCGGTAATTTCACCAAGGTTGTGCAGCGGATTCCGGTGAAGATCTTGCTGGAACCGGGCCAGCCACTGGCCGAGCGGTTGCGGGTGGGGATGTCCGTCGAGGCGAGTATTGATACCGCCAGTTCAAAGGCGTCCGGGCGCGAGGTGACGCAGCGATGATCGGTGTTGAATCGGCTGTCGCCTTCGCGAGCAGGCTCGCTCCCACAGGGACAACGCATTGCAGAATGTGGGAGCGAGCCTGCTCGCGAAAAAGCCAGTGGCAGCAGCTAACCTTCAGTGCCTTGCTCACAATGAGTCTCACCGCCTGCACTGTCGGCCCAGACTTCCAGAAACCCGAAACCAAGCAGCCTGCCGACTGGGCCAAACCGAGCCAATCCGCCCCGAGCCAGGCCGTCAGCGAGCCCCTGAACGAACGCTGGTGGGAAACCTTCCACGACCCGCAACTTTCCGCACTCACCCAGCGCGCGCTGAACAACAACCTCGACCTGCAACTGGCCAGCAGCCGCCTGCAACAAAGCCGCGCCGCGCGCCAGGTGATCACCGCCGAGCGTTATCCGCACAGCACCGCCAGCGGCAGCTACGGGCGCAAACGCAACAGTGGCAAAGGCTTGAACGATCCATCGGGAAATAACGGCGACGAGGCCTTCAACCTGTGGGATGCCGGCTTCTCGGCGTCATGGGAACTGGACTTCTGGGGCCGCGTGCGCCGTGAAACCGAAGCCGCTGATGCCAATCTCGAAGTGGCAGAAAACGACCGTCGTGACGTACTGCTGACCGTGCTCGCCGACACCGCGCAAAACTACATTCAGCTGCGCGGCGTGCAGAACACCCGCGCCGTCACCGCGCAGAACCTCGACGTCGCCCGCCACAGCCTGAAACTCTCGCAGCTACGGCTGGCCGATGGCGTGGCCACCGATCTCGACGTCGCCGAAGCCGCCGCGCAAGTCGCCGCCATCGAGGCACGGCTGCCGGCGCTCGAGCAGCGTCAGGCGCAACTGATCAACGCGATCAGTCTGTTGATGGGCGAGCCACCGCAAGCTCTCGCTCAAACGTTATCCACAGACGCGGCAGTACCGCAGTCACCACTGCAAGTCGCCATCGGCCTGCCGTCGCAATTGGCCGAACGCCGCCCCGATATCCGCCAGGCCGAAGCGCGTCTGCACGCCGCCACCGCCAACATCGGCGTGGCCAAGGGCGATTTCTATCCGCGCATCACCCTGTCCGGCAACCTCGGTTCACAGGCCATGCAGCTGAGCGATTTCGGTTCATGGGGCTCGCGTGCCTTTGCCATCGGCCCGCAATTCAGCTTGCCGTTGTTCGACGGCGGTCGCCTTCGCGGCATGCTGCAACTGCGCGAAGCCCAGCAACAAGAAGCGGCCATCGCCTACCAGCAAACCGTGCTGCGCGGCTGGCATGAAATCGACGACCAACTGACCGCCTACAACGCCAGCCAGCGCCGGCGCGACAGCCTCGCCGAAGCCGTGCGCCAGAACCAGATCGCCCTGCGCACCGCGCAACAGCAATACGTCGAAGGCGTGGTCGATTTCGTCAACGTCCTCACCGTGCAGAGCGCCTTGCTCGCCACGCAGGAGCAATGGGTGGAAAGCTCGACCGGCGTTTCCCTGGCGATGGTCGGTTTGTACAAGGCGTTGGGCGGCGGATGGCAATCGGTCTATCCGGCAGCGCAACTGGCCGCAGGCTCACCTGACGTCGCCAGACCCTGAACCTGCAGCGACAGCTATGATCAACTCCATTGCAGCAAACGGCGCAACGCCGGACCTGAATTGCAGAGGAGTTGCATCATGGAAAATCCGCAGCACAGCCTACCGGCCCTGTTCAAACAACTCGGCCTCGATGACGACCCGACCGGCATCGACCAATTCATCGCCAGCCATTCGCCGCTCAAACCGGATTTGCATCTGGCTGACGCGTTTTTCTGGACGGCAGGTCAGGCGCAGTTTCTGCGCGAGGAGATTCTGGATGATGCGGATTGGGCGGAAGTGGTGGATCAGTTGAATGTGATGTTGCGTAAGGGGCGGGTGGGGTGATCATCGCGAAGTTGTATCCTCGTTGAACGCCACAGTTGTCCACATGGCATAAATAGACCAAAATCACGTCCTAATTTGAGGTTCTTATTATGCAAAGCGTTCTCGCCGATATGGCTGTCAGTGTCTCTGAACTGAAGAAAAATCCTACTGCCGTGTTGAACGGTGCACATGGGGGGGCCGTCGCTGTCCTCAACCACAATCGCGTCATGGGTTATATGGTGCCGGCCGAAGTTTATGAAGCAATGATGGAGCGGCTTGATGATCTTGAGCTGGCTGACATTGTTCGTTCGCGCCTCCACGAAACGCCCATTTCGGTAAGCCTGGATGACTTATAAGCTTGAGTTTCTGCCGTCTGCGCACAAAGAGTGGAACAAGCTGGGTCATACGCTGCGGGAGCAGTTCAAAAAGAAGCTGGGTGAGAGGCTGAAGCTTCCGAGAATCCCGGCTGACGCCCTCCACAGCATGCCTGACTGCTACAAAATCAAACTCAAAGCCTCGGGGTATCGATTGGTTTACCAAGTCATCGACGAACGAGTCGTGGTTTCCGTGCTAGCGGTTGGCAAGCGCGAACGCAGCAGTGTTTACGATACTGCCAGGAACCGTTGAACGAGCCCCCGCTTTATTCAAGTGGCCGATGTTTGTCGATGAGATTCTTGAGTGACCGGACTGGGCCACCAAAGTGTGGGATCAGTTGATGTATCGTCTGGCATGAGGCGCAGCATGTAAAAAAATTGCGCGAAAAGGCTCAGATGTAAAAAAAACCTCCTTCTGTAAAAAAAATTTCGTTTTGTCCGTCGCATTAGATTTTTCCTTCGAAAAATTACAAATCCAACTCGTGGTACGCCTCGGCCAAGCGTGGGGAGATTTGTTTCAAAACTTGACTGAAATTCCCCTCCAATGCGATATTGATAGTTAGCAAACTAACAGTGTCCGTTATCCCGTGTCCGATTCCCTCGACAGTCTCCAGATGAACATCAGCAGCGCCATGGTGGTGGCCGCGCGGCATTGGCGGAAGATCTGCCAGACCACGCTGGTCAACTATGGAATTTCCGAAGCCTGCGCCGTGCCCTTGTTGATGATCGGGCGTTTGGGCGAGGGCGTGCGTCAGGTGCAAGTCGCCCAGGCTGCGGGGATGGAGAGTCCTTCGCTGGTGCGCTTGCTCGATCAGCTGTGCCATGCCGGTTACGTCTGTCGCACCGAAGATGCGCAGGATCGCCGGGCCAAGTGCCTGAGCCTGACCGATACCGGTCGCGAGCTGGTGCAAGCGGTGGAGGCCGAGCTGGTGCGCTTGCGCCACGAAGTGCTGGAAGGCATCGAACGCAGCGATCTGGAAGCTACGCTTCGGGTACTGAGGGCTTTTGAGGCGGCGAGTTCGCCTGTGGTGGTCAATTCTTGAACGGTTTTTTCACTGGCATGCCGCCGGCCCGTGACTGGTTTTACGGGGTCCGTACTTTTGCAGCGTCGATGATTGCGCTGTACATCGCCTTGCTCATGCAAATGCCGCGTCCGTATTGGGCGATGGCCACGGTGTACATCGTCTCCAGCCCGTTTCTCGGCCCGACCAGCTCCAAAGCGCTGTACCGCGCGGCCGGTACATTTCTCGGCGCAGCGGCGGCGGTGCTGTTCGTGCCGATGTTCGTGCAGAGCCCCTATGTGCTGGTGGTGGTGATCGCGTTGTGGACCGGCATTCTGCTGTTCATGTCCCTGCATCTGCGCACGGCCAACAGCTATGCGCTGATGCTGGCCGGCTACACCTTGCCGCTGATTGCCCTGCCGGTGGTCGATAATCCGCTGGCGGTGTGGGACGTGGCCGAGGCGCGTACCGAAGAGATTTTCCTTGGCATCGCCGTCGCTGCGGTGGTCGGTGCGATGTTCTGGCCGCGACGGCTGGCGCCGGTGTTCAACGATGCAGTAAGCAAGTGGTTCGCCGATGCGACGAGCTACAGCCTGAAGTTTCTCAGCCGCGATGTGCAGCCGGAAGAAGTCACCGCGCTGCGCATGGCCATGGTCGCCAATTTCAACAGCCTCGAGTTGATGATCGGCCAGTTGCCCCACGAAGGCGCGCGGCCACAAACCGTGCGTAACACCAAGGAACTGCGCGGCCGGATGATTCACCTGTTGCCAGTGATCGATGCCCTAGAGGATTCGCTGTACGCCCTCGAACGCCGCACCCCGGAACTGGTGGAAAAATTCCAGCCATTGCTGACTGCGACCCGGGAATGGCTGGACCACGCAGACGCCAATCTCGAGCGCTGGCAAGCACTCAGAGATCAACTCGACGCGCTGCAACCGAGCGCCGAAGCGCTGGAGGAGCGCAAACAGTTGCTGTTCTCCAATGCGATTTACCGCCTCGGTGAATTCATCGATCTGTGGCAGGACTGCCGCAGCCTGCAGGATGCGATTCTTTGCGAGCGCCAGGACAGCTGGCGCGCGGTGTACCGGCACTGGCGCCTGGGCCGGTTGACGCCGTTCATCGATCGCGGGCTGATGTTGTATTCGGTGGCCTCGACCATTCTGGCGATCATCGTTGCTTCGGTGCTGTGGATCCTGCTCGGCTGGCCGGACGGGGGCAGCGCGGTGATCCTGGCAGCGGTGGCGTGCAGCTTCTTTGCCTCGATGGACGACCCGGCGCCGCAGATTTACCGGTTCTTTTTCTGGACCGGGATGTCGGTGCTGTTCGCCAGTCTTTATCTGTTTCTGATTCTGCCCAACCTGCATGATTTCCCGATGCTGGTGCTGGCGTTTGCCGTGCCGTTCATTTGCGTCGGCACGCTGACCGTGCAGCCGCGATTCTACCTCGGCATGCTGCTGACGCTGGTCAATACCTCGTCGTTCATCAGTATTCAGGGTGCTTACGACGCTGACTTTTTCGCCTTTGCCAACTCCAACCTCGCCGGGCCGCTGGGGCTGTTGTTCGCTTTTATCTGGACGCTGGTGGCGCGGCCGTTCGGTGCCGAACTGGCGGCCAAGCGCCTGACCCGATTCAGCTGGAAAGACATTGTCAGCATGACCGAGCCAGCCAGCCTCGCCGAGCATCGGCATTTGGGCGTACAGCTGCTCGATCGGCTGATGCAGCACCTGCCGCGTCTGGCCCTGACCGGTCAGGACACCGGTATTGCCATGCGTGAAGTGCGTGTCGGTCTGAACATGCTCGATCTGCTTGCCTACACCCCGCGCGTCACCGGCGTGCCAAACGCCCTGTTGCGACAAGTGGTGGGCGAGGTCGGCGAGTATTTCCGCGCGTGCCTCAAAGCCGACGAACGCCTGCCGGCACCGAGCGGTCTGCTGATGACCCTCGATCGCACCCGCCGTGCGCTGAACGGCCAAGGCGACGATGAAACCCGTCGACACCTGTTGCACGCCTTGAGCGGTCTGCGTCTGGCCTTGCTGCCCGGCGTCGAGTTCGTCTCCAGCGCCGAGCCCGAAGAACCGCTGCCCGATGGAGCGCCCCTATGATCGGTGATCTGGATATCAGCGGCATCTTCCTGCCGACCCTGCTGGTGCTGATGGGCATCACTTACGTGCTGTTTTTGTTGGTGCATGGCGTGCTGCAACGCCTGCACTTTTACCGTCTGGTCTGGCACCGGGCATTGTTCAACGTGGCGCTCTATGCCGTGCTGCTGTACGGCGTGGACTCACTCAGTCGATACCTGATGACATGAAAAAACCGTTTCTGACCATCGGTCGCGTGGTCCTGACCCTGCTGATCGTGACTTTTGCCGTTGTCCTCGTCTGGCGCATGGTGATGTATTACATGTTCGCGCCGTGGACCCGCGACGGCCACATTCGCGCCGACATCATCCAGATCGCCCCGGACGTTTCCGGGCTGATCCATCAGGTCGAGGTAAAGGACAACCAGTTGATCAAGCGTGGTCAGGTGCTGTTCAGCATCGACCAGGATCGCTTCAAACTGGCCCTGCGCCAGGCCAAGGCCGCCGTTGCCGATCGCGAAGAAACCCTTGCCCAGGCCCAGCGTGAAGCCAAGCGTAACCGCGGTCTCGGCAATCTGGTGCCGGCCGAACAGCTGGAAGAAAGCCAGTCGCGCGTCGCCCGTGCACAATCGGCATTGGCCGAAGCCTTGGTGGCGGTCGACAGTGCGCAGCTCAACCTTGATCGTTCGGTGATCCGCAGCCCGGTCGACGGTTACGTCAACGACCGCGCGCCGCGTCCGCAGGAATTCGTCACCGCCGGGCGCCCGGTGTTGTCGGTGGTCGACAGCAACTCCTTCCACATCGATGGCTATTTTGAAGAAACCAAACTCGACGGCATCCACGTCGGGCAATCGGTGGATATCCGCGTGATCGGCGACCGCGCCAGGTTGCGCGGGCATGTCGAAAGTATCGTCGCCGGCATCGAAGACCGCGACCGCACCAGCGGCAGCAACCTGCTGCCCAACGTCAACCCGGCGTTCAGTTGGGTGCGCCTGGCGCAGCGGATTCCGGTGCGCATCGCTTTTGATGAGGTGCCGGCCGACTTCCGCATGATTGCCGGGCGTACCGCCACCGTGTCGATCATCGACGACCAACATGAGGAGTCGCAGCCATGAGCAGGGCCTGGTTGATCGCCGGGTTGGGCGTGATGCTCTCGGCCTGTCAGATGGTCGGCCCGGATTATCAGGTGCCCGCCGACGCGGCGGTGCAGCGCAAGGATATTCAGGGTGAGCTGGCAGTCGCCGGCAAACCGGTGGTCTCGGCGCCGGTGCCGGCGGACTGGTGGCGGCTGTATAAAGACCCGCGCCTCGATCAACTGGTGCAGCAGGCCATGGCTTCCAACACCGATTTGCGTGTAGCGGCGGCGAACCTGTCGCGGGCACGTGCTCAGGTGGATGAAGCCGAGGCCGCTGGTGGCTGGAGCGGCGGGGTGAAAATGGGCGCGCAACGTTTGCAGGAATCCGGTCAGGCGTTCCTGCTGCCGGAGAAAGTCCCGGTGGCCAACATTGCCGATATCGGCATCAGCGCTTCGTACCAGTTTGACCTGTGGGGCACCTTGCAACGCGGCATCGAAGCGGCCAAAGCCAATGCCGATGCGACTCAGGCCGCCGCCGACACGGCGCGCATCACTTTGGTGGCGGACGTGGTTCGTGCTTACACCCAGGTCTGCGCAGCCAACGAAGAGCGGGAAATCGCCGAGCATTCTCTCGACCTGCAATCGCAGAGCACCACGCTGATCCAGCGCCTGCGCGATGCCGGGCGGGGCGACGAGACCCAGGTCACCCGTTCGCAGACCCAATTCAAATCCCTGCGCGCCGACTTGCCGCGCTATGAAGCAGCGCGTCAGGCCGGGCTGTTCCGTCTGTCGATGCTGCTGGCCAAACCGGTCGAACAGTTGCCGGCAGGTACCGCCAGTTGCGCCGAGTTGCCGAAGATCGCGCAACTGGTGCCGGTCGGTGACGGCGCTGCGCTGCTCAAGCGCCGTCCCGACATTCGTCAGGCTGAACGTCGCCTCGCGGCGGCAACCGCCGGCATCGGCATTGCCACCGGCGAGCTGTACCCGGACATCAGCATCGGCGCGACCATCGGCACCGTCGGCATCATTGATGACCTCGGCGACCCGTCGACCAACCGCTGGGGCTTCGGCCCGTCGTTGAGCTGGAAAGTACCGACCAACGGCGCCCGTGCGCGCATTCGTGAAGCCGAGGCCAACACTCAAGGCGCGCTGGCGCATTTCGACGGCGTGGTGCTCAACGCCATCCGCGAGACGCAGACCGGTCTGGCCCAGTACAGCGCGTTGCTGCAACGCCGCGATGCGCTGGCCGAAGCCGAGCAGTCGGCGAAGCTCGCCGCCGAGCAGACGCACCGTTTCTTCCAGGCCGGCCGCGAGTCGTTCCTTGCCGACCTGCAAGCGACCCGCACCTACACCGATGTCACCGCGCAACTGGCCGGCGCCAACACTCAGGTCGCGATGAGCCAGATCGATTTGTTCCTCGCCCTGGGCGGTGGCTGGGAAAGCGGACGAACGAACACCTCGAGCGCCAGCAAACCCTGAGGCCGTTGCTATGCTTTGAAGTGTTGGAGGGGCGCCCCATGCCAAGCGCTCCTGCAATGCACATTGCTCGTGCTGGCCCAGGGGAAACCAATAATGAAAAACCCTTACGCTCTCGGCTTCTGGTGCGCTCTGGTGGCACTGGTGCTGCTCTCGGCCACGTATTTCTACGGGATCATGCTGGCCCACCAGATCGATACGGCGATGATCTTCCTCGACAGCGCCGTTGCGCTGATCGCAGTGATGGCGATCGTCGTCGTCGCGTGGACCTCGATTCAGCTGCAACGGGTCAAGAAGCGCCAGCTCGAACGGGGCAGGATGCTCGTGCTGATCTGGGACACCAAAGTCGCCCTGCGCCGGGTCGAAACGGTGTTCGACCGCTACTTCTGGGGCAGCTATTGGCAGCCCGGGCGAACCTTCGCCGAAGTCATGGGCGAGCTCACCGGCACGCCGCTGGAAAAAAGCCTCGAAGCCCTGAAGAAGCAATGCCTGGAACTCGACAAGCAGATCGCCGATGACGGCTGGCACTGGCTGAACAACGCCCGCGAGCTGTCCGACGTCGCCACGGCCATGGCCCGTGAACGCTATCAGCTGGATTTCTGCGATGTGCGAGCGGATACCACCGGCGGAGCGGTGATCGATCGCGACTTCGAAGTGCTGGTGTATACCTGGACCGCGCGGCTGAAGAGCTTTGATCATCAGCTGGATGAAATCGAGGTTCAGTATTCCTGATTTGCTGTGAATCCACCGACCTCTTCGCGAGCAGGCTCGCTTGTATGGTAGGACTTGAAGGGAGGAGGAGGGACAA
>NZ_RCOA01000099.1:0-24210 GCF_004307585.1 Pseudomonas sp. Sample_20
CCGAAGACGAGTTCGCCCGTCACGGGTTCAAAGGCACCAGCATGAACACCATCGCGCAGAATGCCGGGCTGCCCAAGGCCAACCTGCATTACTACTTCACCAACAAGCTCGGTTTGTATGTGGCAGTGCTGAGCAACATCATCGAGTTGTGGGACAGCACCTTCAACACCCTCACTGCCGAGGATGACCCGGCCGAAGCGCTGACCCGCTACATCCGCGCGAAGATGGAATTCTCCCGGCGCCAGCCACAGGCTTCGCGAATCTTCGCCATGGAAGTGATCAGCGGCGGCGAATGCCTGAGCGAATATTTCAATCAGGACTACCGCACCTGGTTCACCGGGCGCGCGGCGGTGTTTCAGGCGTGGATCGATGCGGGCAAAATGGACCCGGTCGACCCGGTGCACCTGATTTTCCTGCTGTGGGGCAGCACCCAGCATTACGCCGACTTCGCCACGCAGATCTGCCGCGTCACCGGGCGCAGCAAGTTGACCAAGCAGGACATGGAAGACGCCGGCAACAACCTGATCCGCATCATTCTCAAAGGCTGCGGCCTCACTCCTTCTCTATAAGACGTTTATGCCTTTCACCCTCAGCGGTTTTTGCGAGTACCGCGAAGAGATTCGCAAAAGCCGTTTCATCACTCTGGCGACGCCGATCAGCAGCCCCGCCGATGCGCAGGCGTTTTTCGAGCAGCACAGCGATTTGAATGCCACGCACAACTGTTGGGCGTGGAAACTCGGCGCGCAATACCGCAGCACTGACGACGGCGAGCCGGGCGGCACTGCCGGCCGCCCTATTCTGGCGGCGATCGAGGGGCAGGACTGCGATCAGGTCGCGGTTCTGGTGATTCGCTGGTACGGCGGCATTCAACTGGGCACTGGCGGCCTGGCCCGGGCCTATGGCGGTGGCGCCAACAAGTGCCTGCAAGCGGCGGACAAAATCGAGCTGATCAGCCGCGTGCCGCTGAGTTGCGCCTGCGGATTCGCCGAGTTGGCGCTGGTGAAGTTGCGCGTGGCCGATCTCGGTGGCTTGGTGGTGGAGGAAAACTTCACGGCCAATGGTGTTGAGTTGAAGCTGGCGGTGGGGGAAGCGCAGATCGACGTGTTGCAGAGTCAGTTGGCGGATCTGAGCCGTGGGCGGATTTTGTTGCAGCGTTGAGAGTGGAAGATCAAAAGATCGCAGCCTTCGGCAGCTCCTACAGGGAATCGCATTCCAATTGTAGGAGCTGCGGAACGCTGCGATCTTTTAGGGCATTCCCCAATTGGCGACTTGCCCACATCGGCTGTGCACCCGACTGTGGATAACCTGAGCACATACCGCTGTAACCCTTCTGTCATGCGGCTTTGCGCGATTTGTTCAATTTTCGTTCAATTGACCCGACAAAAGGGAAATCCAGCGTAAAAACAAACAGTTACCTTTGTTTATCACCATTAGAACAAAGCATCGCGGTGCTTATGCCCACCCTCGGCGCTTGCGCACAATTACTGTGGAGCAACCTGTGGATAAGCCGTTCATGACCGTCGCTGTCGCTGGATCTGCCTAGGCCCCAAGTGATTGCTCGTTTTTTAACCAGCGTAGCGCGAGCAAAACTGGAGCCTGTTCAATGGCTTTGCGCTGAATTGGTGCTCGAGAGAAAGACAAAACGCCCGCCGATGCGCTGCTGTCGGCACTTGCGGACTGGCTCCGCAAGCGTTCCTGACTCAATGGCCAGGAAATTGCTTTATCCACAGGCACAACTCCAAGTCAGTCGAGCCTGTCATGTCCATCGCCCCTTCCCCACCGCGCCTGCAACTGCGCCAGATCAGCAAACGCTACCCCGGTTGTCTGGCCAATGACGCCATCGACCTGAGCATCGCGCCGGGTGAGATCCATGCCCTGCTCGGTGAAAACGGCGCGGGCAAAAGTACGTTGATGAAGATCATTTACGGGGTCACCCAGTGCGACAGCGGTGAAATGCTCTGGGAGGGGCAGCGCGTGCAGATGCGCAATCCGGCGCAGGCGCGGCAGTTGGGCATTGGCATGGTGTTCCAGCATTTTTCGCTGTTCGAAACCCTCAGCGTCGCGCAGAACATTGCCCTGGCGATGGGCGCGGCGGCCGGCACGCCGAAGCAACTGGAGCCGAAGATTCGCGAAGTCTCGCGGCGTTACGGCATGGCGCTGGAGCCGGAGCGACTTGTCCACAGCCTGTCGATCGGCGAGCGCCAGCGGGTGGAAATCATTCGTTGCCTGATGCAGGACATCCGCCTGCTGATTCTCGACGAGCCGACCTCAGTACTGACGCCGCAAGAGGCGGACGAATTGTTCATCACCCTGCGTCGCCTCGCCGATGAGGGCTGCAGCATTCTGTTTATCAGCCACAAGCTCGGTGAAGTGCGCGCCTTGTGCCACAGCGCCACGGTGCTGCGCGGCGGTCGGGTTGCCGGGCATTGCGAGCCCGCCGAATGTTCGGACCAGCAACTTGCGCAAATGATGGTCGGCGAAGCGGCGGGATTGATTGGCGAGTATCCGAAGGTCAGCGGTGGCGCGGCGTTTCTGCAGGTGCAGGGTTTGAGCTGGCATAACCCGGATCCGTTCGGTTGCTCGCTGACAGACATCGACCTGCAAGTGCGCAGCGGTGAAATCGTCGGCATCGCCGGGGTCGCGGGCAATGGTCAGGATGAGCTGCTCGCCCTGCTTAGCGGCGAACAGCCCTTGCCGCGCGCGCAAGCGGCGACCCTGCGCTTCGCAGATAGAAACGTTGCCGATCTGCGCCCGGATGCGCGGCGCAAACTCGGTCTGGCCTTCGTGCCGGCCGAACGCCTCGGCCACGGCGCGGTGCCGGAGTTGAGTCTGGCCGATAACGCCCTGCTCAGTGCTTTCCAGCAAGGACTGGTGAGCCACGGGTTGATCCAACGCGGCAAAGTCGAAGCCCTCGCGCAGCAGATCATCCAGCGTTTCGGCGTGAAGACCCCGGACACGCAAACCGCTGCGCGCAGCCTGTCCGGCGGCAACCTGCAGAAATTCATCCTCGGCCGGGAAATTCTTCAGCAACCGAAACTGCTGATCGCCGCGCACCCGACCTGGGGCGTCGACGTTGGCGCCGCCGCCACCATTCATCGCGCCTTGATCGCCCTGCGCGATGCCGGCGCGGCGATTCTGGTGATTTCCGAAGACCTCGATGAGCTGTTCCAGATCAGCGATCGCCTCGGCGCGCTGTGCGGCGGGCGTCTGTCGGCTCTTCAAGACACCGGCCTTACACAACTGAGCGATGTCGGCGCGTGGATGGCCGGCCAGTTCGATCACTCACCTCGCACCGCCTCGGTTTAACGGAGTTTCAACATGCTGCTTTCTCTCGAACCCCGTGGCCAGCAATCGCGCCTGATGCTGTGGTGCTCGCCATTATTGGCGGCGGCGCTGACACTCGGCTGCGGCTCGCTGTTGTTCATCGCGCTGGGCCACGACCCACTGCAAACCTTGCACACGCTGCTGATCGCACCGGTCAGCGATTTGTATGGCGTGTCTGAATTGCTGGTCAAGGCGCTGCCGATTCTGCTCTGCGCACTCGGCCTGGCCGTGGCCTATCAGGCGCGGATCTGGAACATCGGCGCCGAAGGCCAACTTCTACTTGGCGCCTTGGCCGGCAGTGCTCTGGCAGTGAACGTTATCGACATGCAAAGTCGCTGGGCGCTGGTGCTGATTCTGCTGACCGGCACGCTGGCCGGCGCCGCATGGGCCGGGCTCACCGCATGGCTGCGCACGCGCTTCAACGCCAACGAAATCCTCACCAGCATCATGCTCAATTACATCGCGTTGAACCTGCTGCTGTTCTGCGTGCACGGGCCGTTGAAGGATCCAGCGGGCTTCAATTTCCCCGAGTCGGCGATGTTCGGCGACGCCAGTCGCTTGCCGCTGCTGCTGGAGGACGGCCGCGTGCATGCCGGCGTGTATTTCGCCCTGCTCGCGCTGGTTGCGGTGTGGGTGTTGTTGCAGAAAAGCTTTATCGGCTTCCAGATCAAAGTGCTCGGGCTGGACAAACGTGCGGCAGGTTTTGTCGGCTTTCGCGAGAAGCGCCTGATCTGGCTGGCGCTGTTGATCAGCGGTGGTCTGGCCGGGCTCGCCGGGGTCTGCGAAGTGACCGGGCCGATTGGCCAACTGGTGCCCCAAGTGTCGCCGGGCTATGGCTATGCAGCGATCACCGTGGCGTTCCTCGGGCGGTTGAATCCGCTCGGCATTCTGTTCTCCAGTCTGCTGATGGCGCTGCTGTACATCGGCGGCGAGAGCGCGCAGATGTCGCTCAATCTGCCGCAGGCAATCACCCAATTGTTCCAGGGCATGATGCTGTTTTTCCTGCTCGCCTGTGACGTGCTGATTCTCTATCGGCCACGCCTGAAACTGCGCTGGACCCGGCGCGCCTCGACCCCTGCCGTAACCGCCGGAGCGCTGTGATGGATATCGATCTGTTGAGCAATATTTTCTACGCGATGGTCCGCTGCGGCACGCCGCTGTTGCTGGTGGCATTGGGTGAGTTGATCTGCGAGAAAAGCGGCGTCCTCAACCTCGGCCAGGAAGGCATGATGCTGTTCGGTGCGGTGATAGGTTTTATCGTCGCGCTGAACAGCGGCAACCTGTGGCTGGGTGTGCTGCTGGCGATGTTGGCCGGGATGTTGTTGTCGTCACTGTTTGCCCTGGTCGCGCTGGTGTTCAACGCCAATCAGGTGGCGACCGGGCTGGCGCTGACGATCTTCGGTGTCGGGCTTTCGACGTTTGTCGGCGCGGCATGGGTGGGTAAACCGCTGGCGGGTTTCGAGCCTCTGGCGATTCCGTATCTGAGTGAGATCCCGCTGATCGGGCGGATGCTGTTTGCCCAGGATCTGCTGGTGTATCTGTCGTTCGCGCTGTTTGCGCTGGTGGCGTGGGTGATCGTCAAAAGTCGTGTCGGCCTGATCATTCAAGCGGTCGGTGAAAACCCGGATGCGGCCAGCGCCATGGGCTTGCCGGTGCTGACCGTGCGTACCTTGGCGGTGTTGTTCGGCGGAGCAATGGCCGGGCTGGCCGGGGCTTATCTGTCTCTGGCGTACACGCCGATGTGGGCGGAAAACATGACCGCCGGGCGCGGCTGGATTGCCCTGGCGCTAGTGGTGTTTGCCAGTTGGCGGGTGTGGCGGTTGTTGCTTGGGGCGTATCTGTTCGGCCTCGCCAGCATCCTGCACTTGGTGGCACAGGGATTGGGACTGGCGATACCTTCGAGCCTGCTGGCGATGCTGCCGTATGTGGCGACGATTTTGGTGCTGGTGCTGCTTTCCCGCGATGCCGTGCGCACTCGGTTGTATGCGCCGGTTTCGTTGGGGCAGCCGTGGCAATCGGGACATTAGTTGATGTCAGAGCGGGCCTCTTCGCGAGCAGGCTCGCTCCCACAGGGGATCTGAGTGAACGGAGGCGAATGTGGGAGCGGGCCTGCTCGCGAAAGCGTCCGCACAGGCAACACTTGAACCACGCCTCATGATTGTTTCTGATCAAACACCCTCGAGAAACTCAAGAGGCCTGGAGTATGCTCCGGGATCAAAGCCTGTTTTTCGCCAAGCGCTGCAACTGCGCCTTGGTCAGGCGTGTCCATTGAATCCTGAATGCTGACTTTCAAGGAAACCCATCATGTCTCAGGCAAAAAACGCACTGATCATCGGCGCCTCCCGCGGCTTGGGCCTCGGTCTGGTGAAGACCCTGCTGGGCGATGGCTGGCAAGTGACCGCGACGGTGCGCAATCCGCAGAAGGCCGAGGCGCTGCAAGCGCTGGGTGACGTGCGCATCGAGAAGCTCGACATGGACGATCAGCAAGCGGTGATCGCTCTGAGCCAGAAACTCAAGGGCGAAACCTTCGATCTGTTGTTCGTCAACGCCGGGGTCAAAGGCCCGGACGTGCAGACGCCGGGCGGCGCGACACTGGCCGAGGTCGGGCAACTGTTTTTCACCAACGCGGTGGCGCCGATCAATCTGGCCCAGCGTTTCGTCGGGCAGATTCGCGACGGCAGCGGCGTGCTGGCGTTCATGAGTTCGGTACTCGGCAGCGTGACCATGCCCGACGCGCCGGAACTGGCGTTGTACAAGGCGAGCAAAGCGGCGCTGAATTCGATGACCAACAGTTTTGTCACGCAACTGGGTGAACAGAAACTCACCGTACTGTCGTTGCACCCGGGCTGGGTGAAGACCGACATGGGCGGCGAAGGTGCCGATCTCGATGTCGAGACCAGTACCCGCGGGCTGATCGACCAGGTCAATGCGTTCACCGGCAAGGGCGGGCATCACTTCGTCAATTACAAGGGTGAAACGATTGCCTGGTAAGCACTGAAAATCCCGATGTGGGAGCGAGCCTGCTCGCGAATACGAGCTGTCAGGTAAATCTGTATCGACTGGCATGACGCCTTCGCGAGCAGGCTCGCTCCCACAGGGGGATGATGGTGAATGGTCGGGTGGCGCTTGCCCGGCGCGGCGATTTGTTTGAAACTGCGCGCCTCGTCCTTCGCGGCGACCCTGGATCAGCAGACAGGGCAACACTGAGCTGGCAACCCTGAACCCAACTTTCAGAGGAGCCGGCCACAATGCCTGCGACCCGTACCTGGTTAAAAAATCCCCTCGCCATTTTCACCTCCAACGAGCTTGATGCCCGTGGCGGTCTTGTCGTGCAAGACGGTGTCATCGTCGAAGTCCTCGCTGCCGGTCAGCAGCCGTCGGCGCCGTGCAATGAAGTGTTCGATGCCCGCGAGCATGTGATCCTGCCGGGCCTGATCAACACTCACCATCACTTCTATCAAACCCTGACCCGCGCCTGGGCGCCGGTGGTCAATCAGCCGCTGTTTCCGTGGCTGAAAACCCTGTACCCGGTATGGGCGCGGCTGACCCCGGAAAAACTCGCCCTCGCCACCAAAGTGGCGCTGGCCGAATTGCTGCTCTCGGGTTGCACCACCGCTGCCGACCATCACTATCTGTTCCCGGACGGTCTGGAAAACGCCATCGACGTGCAGGTCGATACGGTGCGTGAACTGGGCATGCGCGCCATGCTCACGCGCGGCTCGATGAGCCTTGGCGAGAAGGACGGCGGCCTGCCTCCGCAACAAACGGTGCAGGAAGGTCAGGTGATTCTCGATGACAGCCAGCGGCTGATTCACGAGTATCACGAGCGTGGCGACGGCGCGCAGATCCAGATCGCCCTGGCGCCATGTTCGCCATTTTCCGTGACCCCGGAAATCATGTCGGCCAGCGCTGATCTGGCGAACAAGCTCGATGTGCGTCTGCACACCCACCTCGCTGAAACCCTCGATGAAGAAGACTTCTGCCTGCAACGTTTCGGTCTGCGCACCGTCGATTATCTGGACAGCGTCGGCTGGCTCGGCCCGCGTACCTGGCTGGCCCACGGCATCCATTTCAACCCCGACGAAATCGCCCGCCTCGGCCAGGCCGGTACCGGCATCTGCCACTGCCCAAGCTCGAACATGCGCCTGGCGTCCGGCATCTGCCCGAGCATCGAGCTGACCGACGCTGGCGCGCTGTTCGGTCTAGGCGTCGACGGCTCGGCGTCCAACGATGCCTCGAACATGATCCTCGAAGCGCGTCAGGCGCTGTACATCCAGCGCCTGCGCTACGGCGCCGAAAAGATCACCCCGGAGCGCGTGCTGGGCTGGGCGACCAAGGGTTCGGCGAGCCTGCTCGGTCGCAGCGACATCGGCGAAATCGGCGTGGGCAAACAGGCGGATCTGGCGTTGTTCAAGCTCGATGAACTGCGCTTCTCCGGTAGCCATGATCCGATTTCGGCGTTGCTGCTGTGCGGCGCCGATCGGGCGGATCGGGTGATGATTGGCGGCAAGTGGCGTGTGGTCGATGGGCAGGTTGAAGGGCTGGACCTGAAAGGTCTGATCGCCGATCACAGCCAGGCGGCTCGGCAGTTGATTGCCGGTACCTGATCCCCGCATATGATCGTTCCCACGCTCTGCGTGGGAATGCATCTCGGGACGCTCCGCGTCCCAAAAGCGGACGCAGAGCGTCCATGGCGGCATTCCTTTGCTGCGCGTGGGAACGATCACAGTCCCAAGAGGGACAGCATGATGAATGTGGCAAACAGTACAAAATGCGTCATGCCCTCAATGGCGTTGGTTTCGCCGTCATTGAGGTTGATCGCGCTGACGATCAGGGTGATGAAGATCATCACCGTTTGCACCGGGGTCATCGCCATTTGAAACGGCTGGCCGGTGTACAGCGCCATCGCTTCCATCACCGGCACGGTCAGAATCACCGTCGACAGTGACGCGCCCATCGCAATGTTGACCACCGACTGCATGCGATTGGCCAGTGCCGCACGCAGTGCAGTCAGAATCTCCGGCGCGGCGGAAATCGCTGCCACCAGAATCGCCGTGATCACCGGCGGCGCGCCCGTGCCTTCCAGGCCCAGATCGAGGGTCTTGGACATCACCTCGGCCAGTGCGCCGATGATCACCACCCCCGACACCAGAATGCCGATCGACAGCGCCAGGCTGACCGGCTTCGGCTCCTGCTCGACCGGCTCCTTCTTGCGACGTTTGTCCGGGTAGCTGTAGCTGAAAAAGTAACTGTGCGGGCCGACCTGCATGCGCAGGAACAGCGCGTAAAGCACCATCATCGCGCCGATGGTGAACGCCGAATAGATCTTCCAGTTGGCCTCGGGAATGAACTCCGGGACCACCATCGACACCCCCATCGCGGTGAGAATCATCACGCTGTAGCTGCGCGCCGAATCGTCGTTGTAGGACTGTTCGCCGTGTTTGATCCCGCCCATCAGTGCGGCGAGGCCGAGGATGCCGTTGATGTCGAGCATCACCGCTGAATAAATCGTGTCGCGCACCAGCGTTGCCGAGGCTTCGTTGCTCATCATGATCGCCAGGATCACCACTTCGACCAGCACCGCCGAGAGCGTGAGGATCATCGTGCCGTAGGGGTCGCCGACCTTTTCCGCGAGCAGTTCGGCGTGATGAGCGACACGCATCGAAGCGGCGACGATAAAGGCGATCAGCAGCAGACCGCCGCCCAGCGCGACGATCTGGCCGCTGTGCAGCAGCCAGTGTTCCAGTGGATAAGCGACGCACGCGGCAAGGACTGCCAGCAGCAGGAAGCTTTCTTGTTTGAGGATCGAGAGCATGACGGGCCTTTTGCCGAAAAGAGCTGATGAAGCTACTGACTGCCGCGCGCCGCTAACGTTTCGTTACATCTTTGCGCACCAAACCATGGCGGCTGATTTCAGGCATGCACATTTATTGGCCATACCGGCCTCTTCGCGAGCAGGCTCGCTCCCACATTGAACTGCGATCCCCCTGTGGGAGCGAGCCTGCTCGCGAAGGCCGCACTGCGGTTGTGGATTATTTATTGTCCTGTTGGTCAGCAATTTGCATTGGCCCTGAGCACACACAACAAAATGGAGTTCGGGTTCATGCCAATACGTCCGCTGCACAAACTGCTGTACGCCGCCATCGGTCTGGGAATCAGCCTGAGCGCCAGCGCTGCCGATCCGCTGAAGGTCGGTTTCGTCTACATCGGCCCGATCGGTGACCACGGCTGGACGTATCAGCACGAACAGGGGCGCAAGGCCCTGGCGGAAAAACTCGGCACGCAGATCACCACCAACTACGTGGAAAACGTCGCCGAGGGCGCCGACGCCGAGCGGGTGATCCGCAACATGGCCAAGGACAAATACGACCTGATCTTCACCACGTCTTTCGGCTACATGAACCCGACAGTGAAAGTCGCCAAGCAATTCCCCAAGGTCACTTTCGAACACGCCACAGGCTACAAGCAGGACAAGAACCTCGGCACTTACCTGGCGCGCACTTACGAGGGCCGTTACGTCGGCGGTTTCCTCGCGGCGAAGATGACCAAGACCAAGAAGATCGGCTACGTCGCCTCGTTCCCGATTCCGGAAGTGATCCGCGACATCAATGCCATCCAGTTGGCCCTGAACAAGTACAACCCTGGCACCGAAATCAAAGTGGTGTGGGTCAACTCCTGGTTCGATCCGGGCAAGGAAGCCGACGCCGCCAACGCCCTGATCGATCAAGGCGTCGATGTGGTGTTCCAGCACACCGACAGCCCGGCGCCTATCCAGGCTGCCGAACGGCGCGGGGTGTATGCCGTGGGCTATGCCTCGGACATGGCCCACTTCGGCCCGAAAGCGGTGCTGACCTCGATCGTCAACGACTGGGCGCCACACTACATTCAAGCGACGCAGAGCGTGATCGATCACACTTGGAAATCTCAGGATTACTGGGGCGGGTTGAAGGAAGGCACAGTGGAACTGCCGATCAGCGATCTGGTGCCGGCGCCGGTCAAAGCCGAAGCCGAGCAGTTGATCGCCGACATCAAGAGCGGCGCATTGCAGCCGTTTACCGGGCCGATCAAGGATCAGGCCGGTGTGGAAAAAATCCCCGCGGGCGTAAGCGCGACCAATGCGGAACTGGCGTCGATGAATTATTACGTTGAAGGCATGAAGGCCGAGATGCCGAAGTAGTCCCTCGATTCACCACACAAAACCCTGTGGGAGCGAGCCTGCTCGCGAAAGCGGTGTGTCATTAAACAAAAATGTTGTCTGACACTCCCTCTTCGCGAGCAGGCTCGCTCCCACATTGGAAACACAGCGTATTCAAGGATTGTGTATGGATCAGCTTCCGATCATTGATATCAGCCCGCTCTATGGCGACGACGAAAATGCCTGGCCCGCCGTGGCCGAGCAGATCGACCAAGCCTGTCGCGAATGGGGCTTTTTCTACATCAAGGGCCATCCGATCTCGACGCAGCGCATCGACGATCTGCTCGATCACGCCCAGCGCTTCTTCGCCTTGCCCGCCGCAGAAAAACTGAAGATCGACATTACCCAGACCCGCCATCATCGCGGCTACGGCGCGATTGCCACCGAGCAACTGGACCCGGACAAACCCAGCGATCTCAAAGAAACCTTCGACATGGGCCTGCACCTGCCGGACGAGCATCCCGAGGTGCTCGCGGAAAAACCCTTGCGCGGCCCCAATCGCCATCCGGCGCAACCCGGCTGGGAAGCTCTTATGGAGCAGCATTACCTCGACATGCAGGCGCTGGCGCAAACCCTGTTGCGGGCGATGACCATTGCACTGGGCATCGAGCGCGACTTCTTCGATTCGCGCTTTGTCGACCCGGTCAGCGTGTTGCGCATGATCCATTATCCGCCGCGTCACACCGCCAGCTCCGCCGAGCAGCAAGGCGCCGGCGCCCATACCGATTACGGCTGCATCACCCTGCTCTATCAGGACAGCGCCGGCGGTTTGCAGGTGAAGAACGTCAATGGTGAATGGATCGACGCGCCACCGATTGACGGCACGTTCGTGGTCAACCTCGGCGACATGATGGCGCGCTGGAGCAACGACCGTTATCGCTCGACGCCGCACCGGGTGATCAGCCCGCTGGGCGTGGATCGGTATTCGATGCCGTTCTTCGCCGAACCGCACCCGGACACGCGCATCGAATGCCTGCCCGGCTGCCAGGACGCGCAGCATCCGGCGAAATATCCGAGCACCACCTGCGCGCAATTCCTGCTGTCGCGCTTCGCCGATACCTACGCCTATCGTCGCGAGCAAGAGGCGGTTTGATCGATCACCTGGTCAGGTTTTGCCAATTGTTGCGGCCAGCCTCTGTAGAATGCCGGCATTGCACCTGATGAGAAAAGACTATGTACGACTGGCTCAACGCCCTGCCCAAAGCCGAACTGCACCTGCATCTGGAAGGTTCGCTGGAGCCTGAACTGCTGTTCGCCCTGGCCGAACGCAACAAGATCGCCCTGCCGTGGAGCGACGTCGAAACCCTGCGCAAGGCCTACGCCTTCAACAATCTGCAGGAATTTCTCGACCTGTATTACCAGGGCGCCGATGTGCTGCGCACCTCGCAGGATTTCTACGATCTGACCTGGGCCTATCTGCTGCGCTGCAAAGCACAGAACGTGATTCATACCGAACCGTTCTTCGACCCGCAGACCCACACCGACCGGGGCATCCCGTTCGAAGTGGTGCTCAACGGCATCGCCGCCGCGCTCAAGGATGGCGAGACGCAACTGGGCATCAGCAGCGGTTTGATCCTCAGCTTCCTGCGCCACCTCAGCGAAGACGAAGCGCAGAAAACCCTCGATCAGGCGCTGCCGTTCCGTGATGCGTTTGTCGCGGTCGGGCTCGACAGTTCCGAGATGGGCCACCCGCCGAGCAAGTTCAAACGCGTCTTCGATCGCGCCCGCGACGAAGGCTTCCTCACCGTCGCCCACGCCGGTGAAGAAGGCCCGCCGGAGTACATCTGGGAAGCCATCGACCTGCTGAAAATCCAGCGCATCGACCATGGCGTACGCGCGATCGAAGACGAGCGCCTGATGCAGCGGATCATCGACGAGCAGATTCCGCTGACCGTATGCCCGCTGTCGAACACCAAACTCTGCGTGTTCGATCACATGTCGCAGCACAACATCCTCGACATGCTCGAGCGCGGCGTGAAGGTCACGGTCAACTCCGATGACCCGGCGTATTTCGGCGGGTACGTGACCGAGAACTTCCATGCGCTGCACGAGCATCTGGGCATGACCCAGGATCAGGCCAAGCGTCTGGCGCAGAACAGCCTGGATGCGCGGTTGGTGAAACCGTAAGCAACACCGCAAAACCAATGTGGGAGCGAGCCTGCTCGCGAAGAGGGAGTATCAGTCAACATTTTCGTTGGATGAAACACCGCTTTCGCGAGCAGGCTCGCTCCCACATTCATATCGATGTTCACTCGGTAAGCTCTTCCAGGGTCTTGCCCCGCGTCTCCATCCCGAACAGCCACACCACGCCCGCCGCGATCGCGAAGCACGCCGCGCCGAGCGCGAACACCCCGCCCTGCCCGGCAATCGGGAACACCAGCCCGGTTACCAGTGGCCCGAGCAGTGAGCCGACGCGGCCGATCGCCGAAGCGAATCCCGAGCCGGTTGCCCGTGCCGAAGTCGGGTACAGCTCCGGGGTGTAGGTGTAGAGCACCGCCCACATGCCGAACAGGAAAAACTGCATCAACAATCCGGTGCCGATCAGCAACGCGACGTTGCCGCCGAATACCGCACTCTGCCCATACAGAAACGCCATCACCCCGCCGCCGAGCAGGGTGACGATGCACACCGGTTTACGCCCCCAACGCTCGACGAGCCACGCCGCCATGAGGAAGCCGGGAATCCCGCCGAGCGAGATCAGCACGGTGTAATACACCGATTGCGTCACGGCGAAACCCGACTGCTGCAGCAATGCGCTGAGCCAGGAAGTCAGCCCGTAGAAACCCAACAATGCGAAGAACCACAGACTCCAGATCATCGTCGTGCGCTGGCGATAGTGCGGCGACCAGATCTGCTTGAGCGCCGAGAAGAAATTGCCCGGTGGCGTCACCGTGCGTGGCAAACGAACCGGTTCCGGTAACGCCGCACCGCCCAGCGAAGCGCGCACCCGCGCTTCAATGCCGTTCAACACTTTGTCCGCGTCGGCGTCACGCCCGGCCTGTTCCAGCCAGCGCGGTGACTCGGGAATGAAAAAGCGGATCGCCAGGACAAACACCGCCGGCACTGCCAGCACCAGGAAAATATCGCGCCAGCCAATCAGCGGCAGCAGGAAGTACGAGAGCACACCCGCCGCGACAAACCCCAGCGGCCAGAAGCCGTCCATCAGGGCGATGTAGCGCCCGCGTCGTTGCGCCGGAATCAATTCCGACAGCATCGACTGCGCGATGGGAAACTCCATGCCCATGCCGATTCCGAGCAGGATGCGAAACAGCGTCAGCGTCTCCACAGTCTGCGCCGTCGAACACAGGTAACTGGCCACGCCCCACAACACGATGCTCCACTGAAACACCGGTTTGCGCCCGAAGCGGTCGGCGAGCATTCCCGACAGCGACGCCCCGAGCACCATGCCGAAGAAGCTCGAGCTGGCCAGCAGCCCTGCCTGTGCACTGCTCAGGCCGAACTCGGCTTTGATCGAGCCGAGGAGGAAAGTCATCATCGCCAGATCCATGGAGTCGAAGAAAAACGCCAAGGCTATGATGATGAAAATGACGCGGTGATAACCGCTGAGCGGCAGCCGTTCCAGGCGCTCAGCCGCACTAAAGCGTTGTGTATTCATGTTGTGCTCCCCCATCCGGAAAATCCCCGGATCGAGTGTGCGCGATGGTCATTCAGAGGTCGTACTGGATGCGACCTGTTCACAGCCGTGGACGACGTCAGCCTTCAGCTCATCGCCGAGCAACGCTCTAGAACGCTGTTTCCAGCTCGGTTTCCTTGGCAAAGCGGTGGATTTCGCGCTGGCCGGTGGCGGTCAACTGCAAGGCGCGGGAATCGTTGGGCAAGGTCAGCCAGCCGGACTGCATGAACAACTGCAACAGCGCCGCGCCCAGTGAGCCGCCCATGTGCGGACGGCGCTCGCTCCAGTCCGGGCAGGCGCAGGCGACCTGCACGTTGCGATGGGCCAGAGCCTGGATGAATACTCCGCGCTGGGCCAGTCGGGTGGAGCCCTTGTGCGTCACCACCACCCGCTGCTCAAGCTGTTCGATCCAGCCGGCATCGAGCAGGCGCTGATACAGGTCGGCCGCCAGGGTACCGCCCAGATGATCGTCGCAGAACCGCGCGCGCAACAGCGAAGACGGCGCCGCCTGTGGTCTGACCATGGGAGCCGTGCGTTTCAGCGCATCAGGGATTTGCCGTGGCGCGCTGGCAATGGTGGCGCTGGCCAGTGCTTCGATCGCCGCGCCGATTTCCGGTGCCGCCAGGCGAAAGAAGCGTTTGCGCCCACGCATTTCGATGTTCAACAGCCCCCCTGCGGACAGGCGTCCCAGATGCGCACTGGCCGACGACGGCGAGAGCCCGGCCAGCAGCGCCAGCTCTTCGGCTTGCCGGGCCGAGCCATCCATCAACGCCCACATCATCGCGCTGCGCTTGGGGTCGGCCAGCAATGTCGCGATCTGGCTGATGCACGGTGCATGTTCCATATGTTCACTCCCTGTTGAATCGTATCGTCTACCGCTCGGAGACATCCTGGCCGGTTATGGGGCATCGGCCAACACGCGAAAATCGCCCGGGATCGGTGGCAAGGGATGCCACCGACACCAGCTGCTCCGGCACACAACCTGGCAGCAGAAGTAGCAACCGTCACCAAAAGCCGGCAACGCGTTACGGGGTCTGCGCGCCGGGTGTCAGTGCAGGCATGAGGCGGGCGCTAGTATAAGCGGGTTAAGCCAGACGTCCTGCGCCTGGGCCTGGGCAGGTGGCGATTGTTCCTGACAGAAATTTCTCTAATTGCCTGCGACTAATGATCAACTTTGAGGAAACCGGGAAATTGGCTACTCAATTCGGCGCATCGGCTGGCGAGCATCTCCCTCAGCAGGTTCACCGGCTTACTCAATTGTGCGCGATGGGCGCACAACAGATTCAGCGGTGCGCGCTCACACAGCAGTTCCGGCATCAGCACTTTGAGGCGTCCGGCGAGCACATCGGCGCCGACGTCGAGCCAGGATTTGTAGGCGATACCGGCACCGGCCAGCGCCCATAGCCGTACTACGTCGGCGTCATCGCTGAAGCGGTCGCCGCTGACGGTCAGGCCGACTTCGCGCTTGCCATCGTGAAAACTCCAATGGTCGTGGACGCGGCTGCCGAGCATGTACAAAAGGCAGTTGTGCTGGGCCAGTTGCTCGAGCTGGCGCGGTTCGCCATGCCGGGCCAGATAGTCCGGAGATGCGCACAACACGCGGCGATTGTGTGGCGCGATGGGCAAGGCGATCAGGCTGGAATCTTCCGGCTCGCCGTAGCGCAGGGCGATGTCCACCGGTTGCCGGAACAGGTCGGCGATGCGGTCGCCAAGCAGCAGGCGTACCGTCAGTTTCGGATGTTCACGCTGGAACGCGTCGAGCCACGGCAGCAGCAGATTGCGGCCGAAGTCCGAGGGCGCCGAAAGCTGCAAAATCCCGCTGACCTGATCCTGTCCGCTGGCGAGCAGTCGACGGCCTTCGTCGAGATTGCTCAGGGCGGCGCGGGCGTATTCAAGGAAGCCTTCGCCCTCGGCGGTGAGGCGCAGGCTGCGGGTCGAACGCGCCAGCAACCTGGCACCGAGTTGTTGCTCAATGCGCTTCAACGCCGCGCTGGCCACCGCCGCAGACATGTCCATCACCCGTGCCGCCGCCGACAGGCTGCCCAGATCCGCCGCGCGAACAAACAACTGCAGGTCATCAAAACGCAGCATGCGCAGCCTCGATTATCAAAAAAATATTGAAAGAGACTGCTCTTTTAGCCGGTTTTATCGCGCAGAGAAATAGCCAATGATGGCCTCCATCGAATTCATCCCGATTTCCTTCTTCTATCAACTGTACGGAGCCATCCATGAAAGCCATTGCCTATTACGCTTCCCTGCCGATCAGCGACGCCAAGTCCCTGCAGGACATCGAACTGCCAGAACCGGTCGCCGGCCCGCGCGACCTCTTGGTGGAAGTCAAAGCCATCTCGGTCAACCCGGTCGACACCAAAGTGCGGCAGAACGTGGCACCGGAAAACGGCGCGGCGAAAGTGCTGGGCTGGGACGTTGCCGGTGTGATCAAGGCGGTCGGCAGCGACGTCACCCTGTTCAAGGCGGGCGACAAGGTCTTCTACGCCGGTTCGATCGCTCGGGCCGGTGGCAACAGCGAGCTGCACGTGGTTGATGAGCGCATCGTCGGTCACATGCCCAAGTCCCTCGGTTTTGCCGAAGCCGCCGCGCTGCCGCTGACCGCGATCACTGCGTGGGAATTGCTTTTCGAGCGCCTGCAAATCAGCGAAGGCAGCAATGATCAAGGCCAGAGCCTGCTGATCGTTGGTGCGGCGGGCGGCGTGGGCTCGATCCTCACTCAATTGGCCAAGCAGTTGACCGGCCTGAAAGTCATCGGCACTGCCTCCCGTGCGCAAACCCGTGACTGGGTCAGCGCACTCGGTGCCGATCTGGTCATCGATCACAGCCAGCCACTGAGCGAAGAATTGAAGCGCGCCGGCATCGACAGCGTGACCCACGTCGCCAGCCTGACCCAGACCGATCAGCATCTGGCGCAACTGGTCGAAGCCCTCGCGCCGCAAGGCAAGCTGGCGCTGATCGACGATCCGAAGTCCCTCGACATCAGCCTGCTCAAGCGCAAGAGCCTGTCGCTGCACTGGGAGTTCATGTACACCCGCTCGCTGTTCGAAACGCCGGACATGATCGAACAGCACAAGCTGCTCAACCGCGTTGCCGAGTTGATTGACGCCGGCACTTTGAAGACGACTTTGGGCGAGCACTTCGGTGTGATCAAAGCGGCCAACCTGCGCCGCGCCCATGAGCTGCTGGAAAGCGGCAAGGCCAAGGGAAAAATTGTTTTAGAAGGTTTCTAAAAAATAAAGCCCCGCAACCGCTCGTGATGCCAGAGCGGTTGCGGGGCTTTTTGCCGTCAGTCGGTTGCTTGACCCTTGTCACAATTACGCGGGTATCGAGGTCTACAATCGAAGCCTCTGCGATACATCTTTTACACAAGGGAGGTCAGCAATGAAGATCCTGATAAAAGAAGTGGCAAAGTCTCAATGGCAGGTGCGCCTGGACCAGCACGTCGTAACCTTTCGCAGTGAAGCCGAGGCTCTGGCCTTCACTCGCACCCTCGAAGCGCGACTCTGCGCGCCCCACCGGATTCCCGAACCCAGCCAGCAGCGCGCCGTCGGCTGAGCTCCAAAGTCGAGCGTTCAGACCTGGGCTTGCGCCAGCGCCCGGGCATTCTGCAAGCGCCGGGTGAGCAGCGCGACGCTCACCACCAGCAGACCGCACAGGCTGATGACCATGGCCATCGGCACGGCGCTGCCATCGTGCAACACCCCCACCAACGCGGCGGCACCGGCGGCGATGCTGAATTGCAGGCAACCGAGCATTGCCGATGCACTGCCGGCACGGGCGCCCTGGCCGTTCATTGCGCAAGCCGAGGCGTTGGGAATGATGCAGCCGAGGCTGGCAATGCAGATGAACAGCGGAATCAGCAACGGCCACAACGCCTCTGGACGCATCGCGCCGACCGCCAGCAGCGTCAGCCCGGCGAGGAAGTACACCCACACCGCGCGCACCAGCAAGAACGCCGGGCCACGCTTGGCCAGCAGACGCGCATTGACCTGCGCCACCAGAATGAAACCCGCCGCATTGGTGCCGAACAGCCAGCCGAAGTGCTCGGCGGGTACACCGTAGAGCTTGATGAACACAAACGGTGAGCCAGCGATGTAGGCGAACATGCCGGCGATCGCGATGCCACCGGTCAGGGCATGGCCCAGATAGACCGAGTCCTTGACCAGTCGCGCGTACTGGCGCAACGCACCGGACAACGGCTGGCGCGGCACGTGGGCCGGCATGCTTTCCGGCAGCCCCAACGCCACCGCCAGACCCGCCGCCGCACTGAACCCGGTGAGCACCAGAAAGATCGACTGCCAACCCGTGGTGTTGACCAGCAGCCCACCGAGCATCGGCGCCAGAATCGGCGCCAGGCCCATCACCAGCATCAACTGGGAAAACACCTTCGCCGAGCCCACCGCATCGCACTTGTCGGCGACCACCGCACGGGAAATCACCATGCCCGCACAACCACCGAGTGCCTGGACGAAGCGCGCGCCGATCAGCCATTCCAGGCTCGGCGCGTAGGCGCAGGCCAATGACGCCAGAGTAAACAGGGCGACACCGCTGAGCAGCGGAAGCCGCCGGCCGAAACGATCGGAAATCGGCCCGTAAGCCAGTTGGCCCAGCGACAGACCGAGGAAGTACGCCGCCAGCGTCAGCTGGACATGCTGCTCATCGGTGCCGAACGCCAGCGCCATGGCCGGGAAGGCAGGCAAATAGAAGTCGATCGCCAAAGGACCGAAAGCGCTCAAGGCGCCGAGTATCAAAATCGTGCGGAAGTTCATCAGGCATCCAGGTGGGCAAGTCGCAGCCCGACAGTCTAGCCGCGCCCGGACGCCTTGAACATTCCGATAGCTCGCTAACGATCAATTTCAGACGAGCTTCACCTCATAACCCTCTTCGCGGATCGCTTCGATCACCTGGTCGGCACTCAGCGCGCTCTCGACGCCGACTTCCTTGGCCGCCAGATCGACGCGCACGCTGGCCGCCGGATCCAGCGCCTGCACCGCAGTGGTGATGGCTTTGACGCAATGACCGCAGGACATGCCTTGAACGTTGAACACTTGCATGGGAAGACTCCTTTGAGTGAGGTTGCCGGCAGTCTCGAGCTTGCCACGATGGCAAGGTCAAGTTCTGCGAAAAACTGCCGGGCTGGCAATCGGCGTCGCGCTCGGCCAAGCTGCATGCATCAATGACTGGAATTCAGGAGATTCAGCCATGCGCTGGTCAGCTTTGGGCCTGTTTGGCTTGCTCAGCCTTTTCGCCGCCGTCCCGCAGGTGCAAGCCGCCGGCGAGGATTACGCGGTACTGATCATTTCCCGCGAGCGCCTCGAAGTGGCGACCTCGTGCGAGATCGGCGTGTACATCCAGGACCAGCTCTCGGCGCGCCTGTTCCAGGAGCAGAGCACGTCGTTCAACTTGCCGCCGGGCAAGGTTTCGCTGCGCTTGAAACTGCTGCCGGGCCAGGCACCGGGTTGCAATCCCGGCATGCTCGCACCGGGTTCGCAGGAAGTCGTGCTGCACGCCGGGGATGTGCTGAAGTTCCGCCTGGCGATGAATGCCGAAGGCGTGTACCTGAAACCTGCAGGCCTCGGTTACTGAGCAGACACCCGATCCGTCGCCGATCGTTCCCACGCTCTGCGTGGGAATGCAGCCATGGACGCTCTGCGTCCCGAAGCGTGACGCGGAGCGTCACAGGAGGCATTCCCACGCGGAGCGTGGGAACGATCAACATCTTGCGGAATGGTGCTTGACCTTGCCCGCATGGCAAGGTTGATCCTGTAGACATCCACTACAGGGAGCGCGACCGATGTCCGAATCCACCACTTTCGATCTGCCGATTGCCGGCATGACCTGTGCCAGTTGCGCCGGGCGTGTCGAGCGGGCGCTGCGCAAGGTCAGCGGCGCCAGTGCCGTCAGTGTCAACCTCGCCACCGAACAGGCCCGGGTGCAGGCGCCCGGCAACAGCCTGTCGGCGCTGATGCAAGCCGTGGAGCGCGCCGGTTACAGCGTGCCCCGGCAAACCGTTGAATTGAGCATCGACGGCATGACCTGCGCGTCCTGCGTCGGTCGCGTCGAACGCGCCCTGAGCAAAGTCCCAAGCGTGAGCAGCGTCAGTGTCAATCTGGCCAACGAACGTGCGCACATCGAATTGCTCGGCCAGGTCGATACGCAAACCCTGCTCGACGCAGTGAGCAAGGCCGGTTACTCGGCCAGCGTCTGGCAAGCCGAACGGCCACAGTCCGATGACCAGCAAAAACGCCTGCACCGCGAGCGCTGGGCATTGATCTGTGCGATCGCCCTTGCTCTGCCGTTGGTGTTGCCGATGTTGCTGCAGCCGTTCGGCATTCATTGGATGCTCCCGGCCTGGGCGCAATTCGCCCTCGCCACCCCCGTGCAATTCATCTTCGGCGCACGCTTTTATGTGGCGGCGTGGAAAGCCGTGCGCGCCGGCGCCGGCAACATGGACCTGCTGGTCGCCCTCGGCACCAGCGCCGGTTATGGCCTGAGTGTCTATGAATGGGCCAGCGCGGCGGGACGCATGCCGCATCTGTATTTCGAGGCCTCGGCGGTGGTCATCGCTTTGGTGTTGCTCGGCAAATATCTCGAAAGCCGCGCCAAACGCCAGACCGCCAGCGCCATTCGCGCCCTTGAAGCGTTGCGGCCGGAGCGGGCGATTCAAGTCATCGACGGGCGTGAGCAGGACGTTGCGATCAGCGCCCTGCGCCTCGACGATCTGGTGCTGGTCAAACCCGGCGAACGCTTCCCGGTGGATGGCGAAGTCGTCGAAGGCCAGAGCCACGCCGACGAAGCGCTGATCAGCGGCGAAAGCCTGCCAGTGCCAAAACAACCGGGCGACAAGGTCACCGGCGGCGCGATCAACGGCGAGGGTCGTTTGCTGGTGCGCACCCAAGCGCTCGGCGCGGAAACGGTGCTGGCGCGGATCATTCGTCTGGTCGAAGACGCGCAAGCGGCGAAAGCGCCGATCCAGAAACTGGTCGACAAGGTCAGCCAGATTTTCGTGCCGACCGTGTTGCTGATTGCCCTGGCCACGCTGATCGGCTGGTGGCTGTACGGCGCACCGCTGGAAACTGCGGTGATCAATGCCGTCGCCGTACTGGTGATCGCCTGCCCGTGCGCCCTCGGCCTCGCCACTCCGACGGCGATCATGGCCGGCACCGGCGTAGCGGCGCGCCACGGCATTCTGATCAAGGACGCCGAAGCGCTGGAGCGCGCCCATGAAGTCAGCAGCGTGGTGTTCGACAAGACCGGCACGCTGACCTCGGGCACGCCGCGTATCGCGCACTTCAGCGCGGTCGATGGTGACGAGAATAATCTGCTGACCTTGGCCGGTGCATTGCAGCGCGGCAGCGAGCATCCGTTGGCCAAAGCGGTGCTGGATGCCGCCGCCGAACGCAGCTTGAACGTGCCCGATGTCAGCGACAGCCAGGCGCTGACCGGACACGGCATCGCCGGCACGCTGGATGGCCGGCGCCTGGCACTGGGCAATCGGCGGATGCTCGACGAAAGCGCTTTGAGTACCGGTGAATTGAGCGCATCCGCCGAAGCCTGGGAACGCGAAGGCCGCACATTGTCGTGGCTGATCGAACAAAGTCCTCAGCCGAAGGTGCTGGGTCTGTTCGCCTTCGGTGACACGCTGAAACCCGGCGCTCTGCAAGCGGTGCAACAACTCGCCGCACGGGATATCCAGAGCCACCTGCTGACCGGCGACAATCGTGGCAGCGCACGGGTGGTGGCCGAGGCTCTGGGCATCCAAAATGTCCACGCCGAAGTGCTGCCTGCCGACAAGGCCGCGACCGTCGCCGAGCTGAAGAAAACCAGCGTAGTCGCCATGGTCGGCGATGGCATCAACGACGCCCCGGCCCTCGCCGCTGCCGACATCGGCATCGCCATGGGCGGCGGCACCGACGTTGCCATGCACGCGGCCGGTATCACCCTGATGCGCGGCGATCCGCGACTGGTGCCGGCGGCGCTGGAGATCAGTCGCAAGACCTACGCGAAGATTCGCCAGAACCTGTTCTGGGCCTTTGTCTACAACCTGATCGGCATTCCGCTGGCGGTGTTCGGCTTCCTCAATCCGGTGCTGGCCGGTGCGGCGATGGCGCTGTCGAGCGTCAGCGTGGTGAGCAATGCGCTACTGTTGAAAACCTGGAAACCCAAGGACCTGGAGGAACACCGATGAACATCGGCCAAGCGGCCCGACAAAGTGGCCTGAGTGCAAAAATGATTCGTTATTACGAATCGATAGGTTTGCTCAAAGCGGCCAATCGCACCGACAGCGGTTACCGCGTATACGGCAGCGATGACCTGCACACGCTGGCGTTTATCAAGCGCTCGCGGGATCTGGGCTTTTCTCTGGAGGAGGTCGGCAAGCTGCTGACCCTCTGGCAGGATCGCCAGCGTGCCAGCGCTGATGTGAAAGCACTGGCGCGCCAGCACATCGACGAGCTGAACCAGAAGATCCGCGAGCTCGGCGAGCTGCGCGACACCCTGCAGGATCTGGTCGAGCATTGCAGCGGCGACCATCGCCCGGACTGCCCGATCCTCAAGGAACTGGCGTCGGGCTGCTGCGCGCAACCCGCCCGCGCCTGATCCGCAGCAGCGTCACCACGCCCAAGGTGCCGAGGGGAATGCCGTGGAACAGCATGACCACGGCCCCCGGCGTCCACCACGCATAGAACGGCGCAGCGACCAACATGCCGATGCCGAAACCGCTCATCTGCAGCAAGGTCAGCACGCTGAAAATCGGCAGGCGCAACGCCGCAGGTTCCCGTTGCAGCCGTGACATCAGGCTGACTTCGGACACCCCGTCGCCGAGCCCGGCCGGCAAGGCGAACAGCAGCAGACCGTAGAGGCTGTGCTGCTGGAACATCAGAATGAACCCGCAGGACATCAGCGCCACACCGCAGAAAAATCGTCTTTCAAGGTGGCTGTTCTCCGAGCCTTTCAGGTGACTGGCGATGCGCGCGCCGAGGAGTTTGCCGCTGGCCCATACCGCAAGCGCCAGGCCCAAGGTCGTACTCGCTGCCTCGGGCGTGAGCAGTTTGGAAATGATCGGGAAGCCGACGTTGTGCGCGGCGCTGCCCAAGGTGTCGGCCATGGTCACCGCGAGCATGGCCGCGACCACAGGCGCTGAACGCAGGCCCTGCCGCAGCGCAAACCATTCACCGCGTTGCGGCTGTTCGCTGACATCGGTTTTTTCGAAACGCAGCGGCACGATCAACAGCGCGGCGAGCACATAGGTCAGCGCGTTGAGGGCGAAGACCGTTTCGAAACCAAAAGCAGCCACCAGCAACCCCGAGACCAGACTGCCGCCGACCATCGCCGCAGAAGAAGCTGAAGTAATCCAGGCATTGGCCTTGAGCAATTGCGCCGGCGCGATCAAACGCGGCAACTGGCTGTTGAGGCCGATGGCGAACATCGAATTGCCCAGGCCGAGGCCGAAGGCAATCAACGGCAACAGCCATGCCTGCTGACTCGCCGGAGTAATCAACAGCAGCCCCAGCAGTGCGGCGCGCAACAGATCGAAAGCAATCAGCGGCGCGCGGCCCTGCCAGCGTCGGTAGAAGCGTGTGCCGATCAGGCTGGCGAAAATTCCGCCACCGACGCGGCTGGCAAGGAAGATGCCGACGCTCATGGCGCTGTTGCTCAGCAAATAAACGTAAGTGGCGAGCGCGACCATGTTGAGGAAGGCGCCGAAATCTGAGATCAGCCGGGCGGTTACGATCAGGTGGGTGTTGCGTGGGGTGGTCACATTCAGTCCTTGAGTGTGGTTGGAGCGCTGGACAGTAGACGCGAATAAGCCAGGATCCGAAAACCCCCTCACCCTAGCCCTCTCCCAAAGGGAGAGGGGACCGATTGGGGGATATTTGGGAGATACACCGACCTGAACGTTTTTCTTTGAATCCGTAATCGACTCGGTTTTTTCAGGTCGATGTATGGCTAAAGACACCTCGGTCGGCCCCCTCTCCCTCCGGGAGAGGGACCGATTGGGGGATATTTGGGAGATACACCGACCTGAACGTTTTTCTTTGAATCC
>NZ_RCOA01000099.1:24220-25316 GCF_004307585.1 Pseudomonas sp. Sample_20
ACCGATTGGGGGATATTTGGGAGATACACCGACCTGAACGTTTTTCTTTGAATCCATAATCGACTCGGTTTTTTCAGGTCGATGTATGGCTCAAGACACCTCGGTCGGCCCCCTCTCCCTCCGGGAGAGGGCTGGGGTGAGGGTGCTTTTTGACTCAAACAAAAAACCCGGCCGAAGCCGGGTTTTTCATCACGCGATCACTGCATCCACGGCGGTGGAGGCGGTTCTTCGGGTTTGCCTTTCGGCGCGTCGTCCGCCGCGCGAATGGCCTGCTTGCGTTCCTCGTCGAGGCGCGCCGCTTCGATTTCGCGCAGCACCCCGCCGACATCGGCCTGGTCCTCCGGATCGTCGAACTCGCCGGTCAGCACACTGTTCGGGTGCAAGGTGCCGGCTTCGTACAACGCCCACATTTCCTTGGCGTACTTGGTCTTCTTCAATTCCGGCGCGAAACGGCCGAAGTACGAAGCCATGTTGCCAACGTCACGCTCGAGCATGCTGAACGCGTGGTTGTTGCCCGCAGCGTCGACTGCCTGGGGCAGGTCGATGATGACCGGGCCGGTCGGGGTCAGCAGCACGTTGAACTCGGAGAGGTCACCGTGCACCAGACCGGTACACAACATCAGCACGATCTGCGAAATCAGGAACGCGTGATACTCGCGCGCCTGATCCGGCTCCAGTACCACGTCGTTCAGACGCGGCGCGGCGTCGCCGAATTCGTCGGCCACCAGCTCCATCAACAGCACGCCGTCGAGGAAGTCATAGGGTTTGGGCACTCGCACACCGGCGCCGGCCAGACGGAACAGCGCCGCCACTTCGGCGTTCTGCCAGGCGTCTTCGGTCTCTTTGCGACCGAACTTGGACCCCTTCGCCATGGCGCGCGCCTGACGGCTGTTACGAACCTTGCGGCCTTCCTGATACTCGGCCGCCTGGCGGAAACTGCGTTTATTCGCCTCCTTGTAGACCTTGGCGCAACGTAACTGATTGCCGCAGCGCACTACATAAACAGCTGCCTCTTTGCCACTCATCAGTGGGCGCAGCACTTCGTCGACCAGACCGTCCTCGATCAGGGGTTCAATGCGTTTTGGAGTCTTCATCA
>NZ_RCOA01000100.1:0-11477 GCF_004307585.1 Pseudomonas sp. Sample_20
GTGTTGGGGCAGGTGGTGAATTTGGTGGGGGCTTATCGAGAGGTGATGAAGCAGACGAGGGACAGGAAGAAACGGGCGGATTTTTTTGCTGCCATTATCGCGACAGGCGCAGCCGGATTTACCGCCGCGCAAGGGCTTGCCGATACAGCGCTCAAGGCTCGAAGCGCGAGTCTTATTGCCGGTATGCAGGTTGAGGCGCTGCAACAGGTTCATGTGCAGATGGGAAAGTTGCATGTTGGGTTGGGCATGTTTACCTATCTTTTGAGTTTGAGAACTTCCTTAACCACCTTCAGAATCAAAGATCGAAAGTGGCAAGACGCGGTTCGAAGTGGTACTCAATCTGAGCAAAGAGCAGCTGCGATGGCGACCTCGGGCGCGGCAGGCATGATTGCGACTAGTGGCTACGGGTTTGGTAATACAGTATCTGCCTCCATTAAAATTTTAACTGCACCGAACCGTTCGGCGCGAGCAACTGCTTGGGCCGCCGCTGGCACACGTCTTTCTACTGTATTTTTTCGATTCAATTTGGCTGGTGCGTTGTTCACGGTGCTAGAGTTCGCCGGGACATGGCTGTTCAATCGGTACAATCTCTCTGCACACGACAAGTGGTTGAAAATCACGCCCTGGAGCCGTGATGAAGAGATGCGCGGTGACCACTCCCTGGATGACTATCAAAATTATCTGGCATTTTTGATACACGCTCCCTACGCCCAATCAGGACCTGATCCCAGTGACACCTGGCTGAAGACTTTATTATTTGGCGCCAAACCCAGTGATATTCATTTGGTTCTGCCGAGGCTGGCGCTAAATGATCTTCTCCCACCGTTAAACGGTAAACCGAGTCAACGCTTGGGAATCGGTGCCCATCGACTTGTCGCACCGCTGCATGGTCGCGGTGTGCCGCAAGTGCGCAAGGAAGTCATCAGTGACGAGATATTGAGCAGTCTGCGAATCGTGAAGTCATCACCAGATGGTTTGGTGCTTTGTCTTCAGTACCCAATCCGTCCCGATTCTGACTATACGCCTGCAAAGGAAACGCTCGAACTTGCCATATGTATCCAGACCGTCAATGGCAAAGGCGAGTCGGAGTCACGAACTCGTGTGATTCATATCGCCCCCCGGGATACCGGCCATTTTGCTGTAGTGGTTCCGGGTTCGGTCAAGGAGAACCCTCCGGTTCTACTGGTAGAAACTCACTATCTCGAATGGGCTGACCATGCTGAATAATCGCAGTAATCCTCTTTCCAGTTCGGAATATGAGGGGATTAAAAAAGCGGGCGATATTGAGCCGTTCCCAAGCGGGAAAATTACCTATCTATCACCTTTGCCATTGCCAGCACCTATACCACCTTATGGGCCTCACATCGGGGAATTGAACCAAGGTTACATGGACTTTGGTCTCGGATTGCCAGAGGCATTTACATGGCAGTTGATTCTCGGCGGGACGACCGCAGGAACTTTTATGGTTCTCGTTTTATTTCCTTTGTTCACGGGCTTGCTAGGGATTCTTTTTGGCTATGGAAACGAGGCGATTTGGGAATCAATGGTTGGAATATTCGAAGTGGGGTTGGAAAATGAATTATTTTGCGGTCCCTTGATCTTGCTCATCGGTATTGGTGTCTGGCATCACCACCACAAAAAACGTCTCTCCCTCATCCCAACCCGCTTCAACCGCCAACGCCGCGAAGTCTGCTTCATGCCCGAAGGCGCCACCGAACCAGTTTTCGTTCCATGGGAATCGCTTTCCGCGTGGATCATCGAAGCCAAGGGCGCCACCCAATTCGGCATCCACCGCCAATACGGCATGGGCATCGGTTTCTACCAAGGTGAAACCCTCATAAGCCAGGAATTCCAATGCGCCGGCCTGGAGCTCGCGATCAGTCATTGGGAAGCGATTCGCGGTTACATGGAGTACGAAGTCAACGACCTCAAATCGATTCAGGATTTGCAAGACCTTCAAGGCCCAGACGACCCACCCCACGAAGGCCTGCACACCTTTCGCAATGCCCGCGCGCGAATGCATCAGCAGATCCGTGAAGGCCGGCGCTCGCGGCTGTCGGGGTTCTTTTGGTACCTGTATCACGTCATGACTTTATGGACGATTCCAAACCGTTTGGTCGAATGGGAAGTACGGCGTCTGGAAAGGATCGGCAAACAGGCGCTGCCGGAAGTCATGCGCGCCTGGTCCGAGCCGCTGCCTAAAGAGCAATGGGCCAAGCCCAGTGAAGAGTTGTTGCGACTGAGTGAACAAGTGCGGCGGATGCACAAGCGCCAGCCGCATCGGCCGATTACGCAGATTTTCGCTGAGGTTTGCAGGCGGGGCTGACTGGACGGTGCAGGCAGGTTCGATTGCCTTCGCGAGCGGGCTCGCTCCCACAGGAGACCACGCTACAAATGTGGGAGCGAGCCTGCTCGCGAAGGGGCTGCTCGGTCAGCACAAAAATCTGCGCTCTCGCGCTCTGCTAGAATCCGCCCCATTCATTACCAGAGACTCTCCCATGAGCGAGCCGATTCGTCTGACCCAATACAGCCATGGCGCCGGTTGTGGCTGCAAGATTTCCCCGCAGGTGCTGGAAGTGATCCTCGCCGGCAGCGGCGCACAGAACCTTGATCCAAAACTCTGGGTCGGCAACGCATCGCGCGATGACGCGGCGGTGTATGCGATCGATGCCGAGCGCGGGGTGGTGTCGACCACCGATTTCTTCATGCCGATTGTCGATGACCCGTTCGATTTCGGCCGCATCGCCGCGACCAATGCGATCAGCGACATCTACGCGATGGGTGGCGATCCGTTGATGGCGATTGCAATTCTCGGCTGGCCGGTGAATGTGCTGGCGCCGGAAGTGGCACGGGAAGTGATTCGTGGCGGTCGCTCGGTGTGCGACGCGGCGGGCATCCCGTTGGCGGGCGGGCATTCGATCGATGCGCCGGAGCCGATCTTCGGCCTCGCCGTCACCGGGCTTGTGCAAAAGCGCCACATGAAACGCAACGACACCGCTACCGCCGGTTGCCTGTTGTACCTGACCAAACCGTTGGGCATCGGCATCCTCACCACCGCCGAAAAGAAGGGCAAGTTGCGCGCCGCCGACGTCGGTGTCGCCCGCGACTGGATGTGCACCCTGAACAAGCCTGGCAGCCGTTTCGGCAAACTCGCCGGCGTCACCGCGATGACTGACGTCACCGGTTTCGGCCTGCTCGGGCATCTGGTGGAAATGGCCGATGGCAGCCAGTTGACCGCGCGCATCGCCTACGACCGCGTGCCGCGTCTGGACAGCGTCGAGTACTACCTCGATCAGGGCTGCGTGCCGGGCGGTACGCTGCGCAACTTCGACAGCTATTCGAGCAAGGTTGGCCGCGTGCAGGAGTTGCACAAACGCGTGCTGTGCGATCCGCAGACCAGCGGCGGTCTGCTGATTGCGGTCACGCCTGAAGGCAATGACGAGTTCCTCGGCGTTGCCGCCGAACTGGGCCTGAACCTTGCGCCGATCGGCGAACTGGTTGAGCGACAGACGAACGCGGTCGAGGTGATTTGATGCTCCGCGACTGCACCGACTACCGCGACATTTTCCTCAACGACCGGCCAATGATGGATGCCCGCGCGCCGGTCGAGTTTCACAAAGGCGCGTTCCCCGGCGTGGTCAATCTGCCGCTGATGAATGATCTGGAACGGCAGAAGATCGGCACCTGCTACAAGCAGCATGGCCAGCAGGCGGCGATCGAGCTGGGCCATCAAATGGTGTCCGGCGCAGTCAAGGCCGAGCGCATCCAGGCCTGGGCCGACTTCGCCCGGGCTCATCCCGATGGTTATCTGTACTGTTTTCGCGGCGGTCTGCGCTCGCAGATCACCCAGCAGTGGCTGCGCGACGAGGCGGGCATCGATTATCCGCGCGTCGGCGGCGGCTACAAGGCGATGCGCAGTTTTTTGATCGACACCCTTGAGCAGGCCATCGCGCAGTGCGATTTCGTTTTGCTCGGCGGCATGACCGGCACCGGCAAGACCGAAGTGCTGGTGCAGTTGCGCAACGGTGTGGATCTGGAAGGCCACGCCAACCATCGCGGCTCCAGTTTCGGCAAACGTGCCACCGGGCAGCCGTCGAACATCGATTTCGAGAATCGCCTGGCCATCGACTTCCTGAAGAAACGCGATGCCGGGATCGAGCAGTTTGTGCTCGAAGACGAGAGCCGTGTGGTCGGCAGTTGCGCCCTGCCGTTGCCGCTGTATCAGGGCATGCAGCAGTACCCGATGGTCTGGCTGGAGGATCGTTTCGAGGATCGCGTCGAACGGATCCTGCGTGATTACGTCATCGATCTGTCGGCGGAGTTCGCCTCGGTGCACGGTGAAAACGGTTTTGCCTTGTTCTCCGAACGTCTGCTGGAAAGCCTAAACAACGTACAGAAACGCCTCGGCGGTGAGCGCCATTCGCGGATGCTGGTGTTGATGGAGCAGGCGCTGGCCGAGCAGGGCCGCAGCGGCGCGGTGGAGCTGCATCGCGGCTGGATCGAGGGTTTGCTGCGTGAGTATTACGACCCGATGTATGTCTTCCAGCGCGAGAAGAAGGGCGGGCGGATCGAGTTTGCCGGAGAGCGGGGGGCGGTGATCGAGTATGTGCGTGCGAGGGTGAATCAGAAGGCTTGAGGCGCAAGCCACTGGCCTCTTCGCGAGCAGGCTCGCTCCCCCAGTTGAAATGCGTTCCCCTGTGGGAGCGAGCCTGCTCGCGAAGACGCAAGGTCAGGCGCTACAAAAATCAGGTTGGGCAGGTGTCCTTGCCGTTATCCAGTCCCTGTTTGTAGATGTGGCTCTGCAAACTGGCCTTGCCGTTGTGCCACTTCAGGGTCAGCACATACAGCGAATCGAAGTCATCGCCGGCCCAGTCATCGGTGATCTTCTGCCGCTCGCCCACTGCGTTGCCGGCGACCTTGTTGATCAGATCCGGCAGATAACCGTGAGACCAGGCGGTGTAGATCGTCGAGTTGTGGTACTTCTCGTCCAGCAGCTCGCGGGCCAGATCGCTGGTGTCGTTGGCGGAGAACTCGATGTTCACCGGCAGGCCGAGCTTGATCGCGGCCGGGCTGATGGTCATCAGCGGACGAATGTAGCTGTAGGAATTATCCAGTTCGCCTTCCTCGACGTTGCGCGTCGGGTTGGCGGCGAACACGTAATCGGCCTTGCCGAATTTTTCCGGCAGCAGCGTCGACAGGTCGATGGCGCGGTTCAGGCCCTGGCAATTGAGCTGACCGAGGCCGCCTTCGGGTTTTTCCGCATGGCGCAGGAACACCAGCGTCTGCGTGCCGTCCGCCGGTTGAGCACGGCTTTCACTGGATTCGAGGGACAGAAAAAGCGCGCTGACTGCCAGCAGGGAGGGCAGGGCCACGTACGCGCGATGTTTGAAACGTTTGGCGAAACTCATCAGGTTCGTCATCAATTCGAGGGTTCTTCAGCAAAATCGGTTAAGGCTGACAAACCTTGGCACCGCGGGCTCCCAGCACCGGGTGTTTCCCTGTCATAAACAGCTTCCTCTGCGAGAAAGGCATAGCTCAGAGTCCTGTAATGCCCGTTTGGTTCGATCCGGGCCAGTGCGCAGCACTCTAACGGCAACCGTTGCGGGCATGCAGGCAGGTTAGCGACAGGATGTTACGGTTCGTGTAGGCGCAGCGGCAGGCCTACTTTATGATCGGTTTTCAATTTGTGACTGGATGCTTCCAATGACCGATCTGTCTGCATTCCCGATTACTCAGAAATGGCCGGCGCAGTACCCGGACTGGATTCAGCTCTACTCCCTGCCGACTCCCAACGGCGTCAAAGTGTCGATCATGCTCGAAGAGATCGGCCTGCCCTATGAGCCGCACCGCGTCGGTTTCGACACCAACGACCAGACCTCGGCGGAATTTCTCTCGCTGAACCCGAACAACAAGATCCCGGCGATCCTCGACCCGCATGGCCCTGAAGATAAACCCCTGCCGTTGTTCGAATCCGGCGCCATCCTGATTTATCTGGCCGACAAAAGCGGCCAGTTGCTCGCTCAGGAAGGCGCGCTGCGCTACGAGACCATCCAGTGGCTGATGTGGCAGATGGGCGGCGTTGGCCCGATGTTCGGCCAGCTCGGCTTCTTCAACAAATTCGCCGGCAAGGATTACGAGGACAAGCGTCCGCGCGATCGTTATGTCGAGGAGAGCAAACGCCTGCTGAACGTGCTCAACACCCGCCTCGAAGGCCGCGACTGGATCATGGGCGAGCGCTACACCATCGCCGACATCGCCACGTTCCCGTGGGTGCGCAATCTGCTTGGCTTCTATGAGGCCGGGGATCTGGTCGGTATTCAAAGTTTCCCCAATGTCACACGGGTGCTGGAGCGGTTTCTGGCTCGCCCGGCGGTTATTCGTGGCCTGACCATCCCGTCCTGACCCGACACAGTCGCCTCTGTGGGAGCGAGCCTGCTCGCGAAAGCGTCGTATCAGACACCATTTTCGTGTCTGATCCAGCGCATTCGCGAGCAGGCTCGCTCTCACAGGGGGAAATGCGCGATCAGCAGCAGGATTATTACAAGCCCGGTAACGCTCTCTTGATTGATCCAGGTTTGTCCCGCACCCGCCGCAAGGCATAAGCTTCGCCCCCTACGACTTTCGTCTCATCCGCTGTTTTCAGGAAAGGCCCCATGTCCAGTCAGTTCCCCGAAGCACGTCCCCGCCGTCTGCGCCGCAATGCGAGCCTGCGCAGTCTGTTCCAGGAAACCGAGTTCAGCCTGAACGATCTGGTCCTGCCGATCTTCGTCGAGGAAGACATCGACGACTTCGTGCCGATCACCAGCATGCCCGGCGTGCAGCGCATTCCCGAGCGCAAACTGGCCAGCGAAATCGAGCGCTATGCCCGTGCCGGCATCAAGTCGGTGATGACTTTTGGCGTGTCCCATCATCTCGATGCCAACGGTAGTGACACTTGGCGCGAAGACGGTCTGGTCTCGCGCATGTCGCGCATTGCCAAGGACGCCGTGCCGGAAATGATCGTGATGTCCGACACCTGCTTCTGCGAGTACACCGATCACGGCCATTGCGGCGTGATGCACAACCACGAAGTCGACAACGACCAGACCCTGATCAACCTCGGCAAACAAGCCGTGGCCGCCGCCCGCGCCGGGGCTGACGTGATCGCACCGTCGGCAGCAATGGACGGCCAGGTGCGCGCGATTCGCCAGGCGCTCGACGCCGCCGGCTTCACGCAGATTCCGATCATGGCCTACTCGACCAAATTCGCTTCGGCACTGTACGGCCCGTTCCGCGAGGCTGGCGGCAGTGCGCTCAAGGGCGATCGCAAAAGCTATCAGATGAACCCGATGAACCGCCGCGAAGCCCTGCGCGAATCGCTGCTCGATGAACAGGAAGGCGCCGATGCGCTGATGGTCAAACCGGCCGGCGCTTACCTCGACATCATCCGCGACATCCGCCAGGCCTCGAACCTGCCTCTGGCGGCGTATCAGGTCAGCGGCGAATACGCGATGATCAAGTTCGGCGCCCAGGCCGGCGCGATCGATGAGGATCGCGTGGTCCGCGAAAGCCTTGGCGCGATCAAGCGTGCCGGGGCGGATCTGATCTTCACTTACTTTGCGATGGATCTGGCACTCGCCGGGATCTAAGCCGCACCTCGTACCCCTGTGGGAGCGAGCCTGCTCGCGAAGAGGCCGGATCAAGCACCACAAAAACCAGAAAGGCCCCGCAACCGTGAAGCTGGGGGGCCTTTTTTATGACGCGATGACGCTTAGAAGTCGATCGTCCCCGACAACTTCGCCACTCGCGGTTCGCCCTGGGTCAGGTAGCCGCCCTGAGCCGATTCCCAGTACTTTTTGTTCGCCAGGTTCTCAACACCGAACCGCACGGTCACATCCTTCTCCGACACCTTGAACGCATAGCGCGCGCCGGCATCGAAGCGGTTCCAGGTTGGCAGGCTGAGGTTGTTCGCCGCGTCGGCGTATTGCCCGCCGGTGCGCAGCATCCGCGCATTCAGCGCGACGCCTTGCAGACCCGGCACGTCCCAATCCACGCCAGCGTTGAACTGGAAGGTCGGCACGCCGATGGCGTGGTTACCGTCGTTGGCGCCGTTGAGTGTGTTTTTCAGTTCGGTGTCCATCAGGGTCAGGCCGCTGATCAGGCGCAGGCCGTCGATCGGCTCGCCGAAGACGTTCATCTCCACGCCTTTGTTGATCTGCTCGCCTTCGCGCACGTAGGTGCAAGTGGTAGCGCTGTTGATTTCGCAGTAGCCGTCGCTCGGCTGTTCGATGCGATAAACCCCAAGACTTGCGCCATAGGTGCCCATGTCGACCTTAACGCCCAGCTCGGTCTGCTTGGAGCGCTTCGGTGCGTAAACCTCGTTGCCGTTGGTGACGCGGAAACCGCCGGAGCTGGTCGGCGAAGTCGGCCCTTGGGCCAGGCCTTCGATATGGTTGGCGTAGAACGACACATGCTCCCACGGCTTGAACACGATGCCGTACACCGGAGTGGTGATCGACTCGTCGTAGCTCGACGAACGCGGGCCGCTGCCGTAGCTGGCGTAGCTGTAACCCTGCACCACCAGTTGCTGACGACGCAGACCGGCGGTGACCAGCAGGCGATCATCGAAGAACCCGAGGGTGTCGGAAATCGCCACGCTGCGGTTGAAGGTCTTGCCGACGATGCCCGGATCGTTGAGATCGCCACCGGCGAAGTTGCCTACCGGCGCTGGGGTAGTGATCGGGTGATAGATGTTGTTCGAGTAGCGGGTCAGGTCGAAGTCATAGGCACTGCGCTGCTCGGCCCAGATCCCGGTCAGGCCGAAATTCAGCTTGTGGCTGACCGGGCCAGTGTTGAATTTGCCGTTGAGGCCGGCCATGACGCTGGTGTTGTCCTCGTCATGCGGGACGAACGAGCCGGTGGTGAACGAGGCGCCGCTGTTGCCAACCAGCGTGGTCGAGTTGTACCGGCCGACTTCACGGGTGTGCTTGGCGCCACCGGCGGCGTAGGCGGTCCAGTTGTCGTTGAGGTCGTACTCGGCGCGGAGCATGCCGAAGGTGTCTTCGATGTCGGTGTAACCCCATTTCGGCGCGTAGTTGGTGTCCGCCGATGGCGCGTCCGGGATGTGCGTGGCGGTGCCGAGGTTGACCGAGCTGCGGCCGCCGTTGACGCGTTCCTTCTGATAGGCAAAGTCACCGGACACCCGCAGCGCATCGCCGCGATAATCCAGGCCGATGGCGAACAGTTTCGAGCGCTGGTTCTCGTGATCGATACCGGTGTCGCCTTCGCGCTGCGACAGGTTGACCCGCGCGCCGAAGCGGTTGTCTTCACCGAAACGCTGGCCGATGTCGAAGTGATGACCGATGCGGCCTTCGCTGTTGATATCGGTGGTGTAACGGCGCAGCGGCACGTCGCCCGCGCGTTTGGGTTGCAGGTTGACGCCGCCGCCGATGCCGGAACCGGTCGGGGTTACGCCGTTGATGAAAGCGTTGGGGCCTTTGAACACTTCCACGCGCTCCAGCGCATCGGTGGAAATGATCTGCCGGGGCAATACGCCGTACAGGCCGTTATAGGAAATATCATCGCCATTGAGCGGCAGGCCGCGAATCATGAAGACCTGCGCCTGGTTGGAGAAGCCCGAGGCTTGGCGCACCGAGGAATCGTTGAGCAGTACATCGGCGACGTTTTCCGCCTGCTGATCCTGGATCAGTTGCTCGGTGTAGGACGCCGCGCTGAACGGCACGTCCATCATGTCCTGATTGCCGAGCACGCCCAACTGGCCGCCGCGCGCGACCTGACCGCCAGCGTAGACCGGGGGCAGGGCGTTGGGTGCAGGGGCTTGGGCATTGACGTTGACGTCGTCGAGCACCAGTTCTTTGCTGTTGTCTTCAGCAGCGTGAGCGGTGACGGTCAGGGAGCACAGCAGGGCGAGCAAAGTCGGGCGAAATGGAGCGCCGAGTCGAGCTGAAGCGGGCATGTCGGATACCTGGAGGCGAACGGCCAATGAAAAAATAAGGGCGGCGCGGAACTCCTTGCGCTAATGCGACTCCAGGCACGAATGATAGGGTTTCGCAGTAACGTTTTGCAATCAGTTTGTCATCAGCGTGTAGGAGCTGCCGAAGGCTGCGATCTTTTGATCTTGATCTTGATCTTGATCTTGATCTTGATCTTGATCTGATCTGCAAAAAGCAAGATCAAAAGATCGCAGCCTGCGGCAGCTCCTACGGGGGTTGTGTATGGTGTTGTGGCTAATTTGATTGGATGGAGCAACATGCGATTACTCATTACTCTCGGCGCCGTGCTGCTGCTCGCCGGTTGCGCCAGCCAGCGCAGCAACGAACCGGCGCCGCGTCCGCCGGCCGAAGTGAAGGCTGAAATTGTTCGGCTGTTGCCGGCGAAAACTGCCGACCGTCAGGGCTGGGCCACGGACATCTACGCCGCGTTCGCCGCACAGGGCATCAACACCACCACGCAGAATCTGTGTTCGGTACTGGCCGTGGCCGAGCAGGAATCGACGTTCCAGGCCGACCCGACGGTGCCCGGCCTGGGCAAGATCGCCCGCGACGAAATCGACCGCCGCGCCGCCAAGGTGCACATCCCCAGCCTGCTGGTCAGCGGCGCTCTGCAAGTGCGCTCGCCCAACGGCAAGAGCTACAGCGAACGTCTGAATGCGGCGCGCAGTGAGAAAGAGCTGAGCGCGATTTTCGATGACTTCATCGGCATGGTGCCGATGGGCCGCACGCTGTTCGGCGGCTTCAACCCGGTGCACACCGGCGGGCCGATGCAGGTCAGCATCGAATTCGCCGAGGAGCACGCCAAGGATTACCCGTACCCGGTGGACGGCACGATTCGTCGTGAAGTGTTCAGCCGGCGCGGCGGCATGTATTTCGGCATCGCCCATTTGCTCGGCTATCCGGTGAATTACCGTGAGCCGTTGTATCGTTTCGCCGATTTCAACGCCGGCTGGTACGCCAGTCGCAATGCCGCGTTTCAGAATGCGGTGAGCCGCGCGTCCGGCATCCCCCTGACCCTGGACGGCGACTTGATTCGCTACGACTCGATCATGCCCGGCAGTACCGAACTGGCGGTGCGCACCCTCGGCAAGTCGCTGGGCATGCGCAACCCGACGATTCGCGATCAACTGGAGAAAGGCAAAACCCTGGAATTCGAAGAGACCAAACTCTATCAGCGCGTGTTCGAACTGGCGGAGCGGGCCGAAGGCAAGGCGTTACCGCGCGCGGTATTGCCGGGGATTGTGCTGCAGAGTCCGAAGATCACCCGCAAACTCACCACAGCCTGGTTCGCCAAGCGCGTGGACGAGCGCTACAAGCGCTGCATGGCCAAGGCCGGATAAAACACGCAGACATAAAAAACCCGGCTGCGGGAGCCGGGTTTCTCTGCGGTGTTGCGCTTGCAGTCATGCATCAGGCAACACGGCGTTCGATCAGACGATCCGAACCACCTTCAGCAACGCGGCGTTCGATCAGACGATCCGAACC
>NZ_RCOA01000100.1:11487-24452 GCF_004307585.1 Pseudomonas sp. Sample_20
TCAGACGATCCGAACCACCTTCAGCAACGCGGCGTTCGATCAGACGATCCGAACCACCTTCAGCAACGCGGCGTTCGATCAGACGATCCGAACCGCCTTCAGCAACACGGCGTTCGAGCAGACGATCCGAACCACCTTCGGCAACGCGGCGTTCGATCAGACGATCCGAACCACCTTCGGCAACGCGGCGTTCGATCAGGCGATCCGAACCGCCTTCAGCCAGACGGCTTTCGATCAGTTTGTCCGAGCCGCCTTCAGCGATCATGGTGTGCGCCGGGGTGGCGGCAAATGCGTTAACTGCGAAAACCGAGAAAGCGATGCTGAGAAGAGTCTGGCGTTTCATGATGGTGTGCTCCGGGGTGTTGTTGGTTGGTATGGAGCTGATGTTACGCCCGGAATTTTTTATGAGAACTTCATTGCCGTGATGGTGAACATCGACGTCGATGATGGTTGCGGACAACCGCGTAGCAGAGCCTCAGAGCACCTTCACCGCACGCCCGATCGCCTGAATCGGCCCGGTCGGTTTGCCGATCGGTGAGCCGTTGGCGCCTTCCAGCGTCAGCTCAAACAGCTGGTTCGGCTGCAACGGCGGCAGTTTGTCCAGCGGCACCGACAACGCCTGCCCCGGCTTGACCAAGCCCAATGACACCGGCCCCGACCAGCCGTCAGCCTTGGTCCAGAACTCCAGCGCCTTGTCCGCCGGCACCTCGACCACGCCCAGCGGGATCAACTGGATCTCCCGCGCATTGCTCGCCTGAATCACCCAGCCCGGCGCTTTGTCCTGCGGCGCCACCAGCACCACCAGATAACTCGGTTTCGGCGCAGTCTGCGTCAGCAGCATCGTGCCGAGGATCAATGTCGCCGCCAGCCCGGCCGCGCTCAAGCCGCGCCACAGCGGCAGCAGATTCCACCACGAGGTCAGCGGCTTCTTCACCGTAAGCCGTTCGAGACTGCGCTCGATGCGTGGCCACAGCTGCGCCGAGGGTTGCTGAGGTTCGGCCAGATCGGTCAGCTCCAGCAGACGTCGCTCCCATGCGTCGACTGCCGCCCGCAATTCGGGATCGTTCGGCAGGCGCCGTTGCACCTCGATGCGCTGCTCGAACGACAAGGTGCCAAGCACGTATTCGCCGGCCAGTTCATCCCGTTCCTGCGCTGATTCGCCGGTCATCCCATGCACTCCCGCAAAGCATTGAGGCTGCGCTTGATCCACGCTTTGACCGTGCCCAGCGGCGTGTCGAGGCGTGCGGAAATCTGCGCGTGGCTGTAACCGTCGACGTAGGCGTGGAGGATGCAGCTGCGGCGCTGCGGTTCCAGTTGTTCGAGGCAGCGATGAATGCGCGCCGAGTGAACATCGACCGCCTCATCAGGCGCCGCTGCCTCATGTTCTTCGCTGAACGGCGTTTCCCGACTTTGCTTGCGCAGCTGATTCAAGGCCAGATGCCGGGTCACGCTGAACATCCAGCCCCGCGCCGAACCGCGCGCCGGATCGAACCCGGCGGCGCCGTTCCAGATCTTGATGAATGCCTCATGCACAATGTCCTCCGCCAGCGCCGTATCGCGCACCAGCCGCTTGGCCACACCGAGCAGGCGCGGGCCTTCCTGCACATACAAATCGCGCAAAGCCGCGCGCTCGCCCCGGGCACAGGCGGCGAGGCGGGCTTCGTAATCGAAAACGGATTCGGGTAAAGGCATGGGGTGCAATCTAGCTCACATTTCCCAAACATCCAGAGGCATGGTTCCCTGTGGGAGCGAGCTTGCTCGCGAATGCGGTGGGTCAGAAAGTAATAAGGCGACTGACACTCCGTCTTCGCGAGCAGGCTCGCTCCCACAGGATTGTGCACTGCTTCCGAATATCAGTTCGCCGCCCAGAAAATATAATCCGCCTGATACTTCACCACTTCCTGCTTGCCCTTGTTCGCCATGGTGCACTCACTGCCCGGCGCGACGCCGCCCTTGAGCGCGACACGCTGGATATAGCTGACCCCGCTCATCGCGCCTTTGCCCTCGGCCGGATTGGCCTTGACCAGTTGATAGGGCAGGTTGCCCGGGCTCGACGGTGCCACGGCGAGTTGTGTGCCGGTGACTTTCGAACCGTCCTTGGCTTGCCAGGTCGCTGGCGGGCCGAAATAGGTGCCGACCTGTTTGCCGCTGCGATCATTGAGCACCGCTTTCGGACCGACAAAGGTCCACTCGGTCTGCCCGGCCATATTGGGTTTGTCGCGGCATTCGTAGGTGATCTCGCCAACCCCGGTGGTTTCCAGGGCAATCTTGTGCCCGTCCGGCACCTTGATCGCGTCGGGATAACTGCTCTGGGCGAAGGTGGTCGCGGTGAAAGCGAGCAAACCGGTGAAGCCAATCAGCTGGGTGATGTTCATCCGATGATTCTCCGAAAAGGGTAGGGCGCTGACAGCACCAGAGTGGGCTGTTACAGGGACTACCCGTGGCGGAGGCGATTGGATGCAGTGCCGGAAAAATAAATTTCAAACACCACCGATCAAACCTGTGGGAGCGAGCCTGCTCGCGAAAGCGTCGGGTCAGTCAGCACTTATGTGACTGACGCACCGCATTCGCGAGCAGGCTCGCTCCCACAAGGCTCTCTGTAAGGCTTCAGGCCGGAGGCTTTCAGTAACTCTTGGGTGTATGGATGTTGCGGCGCAGCGAAGATCTCCCGCGACGAGCCTTGTTCAACCACCTTGCCATCCTTGATCACCATCAAGTCATGTGCCAGCGCATGTACCACCGCCAGATCATGGCTGATGAACAGATAGGTCAGCCCATGCCTGATCTGCAACTGGCGCAGCAACTCCACCACTTGCTTCTGCACCGTGCGATCCAGCGCCGACGTCGGTTCGTCGAGCAGGATCAGCGCCGGTTCCAGCACCAGTGCGCGGGCGATGGAGATGCGCTGGCGCTGGCCGCCGGAAAACTCGTGAGGGTAACGATGGCGGCTTTGCGGATCGAGTCCGACTTCCTCGAGCACGCGAATTACCGCTGCCTCGCGCTCGGCCTCGCTGCCGATGCCGTGGGTCAGCAAGCCTTCGGCGATGATCTGCTGCACTGACATGCGCGGGCTGAGGCTGCCGAACGGGTCCTGAAACACCACCTGAATCTGCCGGCGCAACGGGCGCATCAGACGCTGATTGAGCAGGCTCAACTGCTTGTTGCCAAAACGGATATTGCCCTCTGATTCGACCAGTCGCAGGATCGCCTGACCCAGCGTCGACTTGCCCGAACCCGACTCGCCGACGATGCCCAACGTCTTGCCGCGTTGCAGGGTGAAACTGACCCCGTCCACCGCTTTGATGTAATCCTGCTGGCGGCTGAAGAGTTTTTTCGGCAGGGGAAACCACACCTTCAAATCATCGACTTCCAGCAGGTTGTGCTCGTACTCACTGGGCACTGGCGCGCCGCTCGGTTCAGCCTCGATCAATAAGCGGCTGTAAGGATGTTGCGGCGCCTGGAACAGCGTCTCGCAATCGGCCTGTTCAACGATCTCGCCTTGACGCATTACGCACACACGCTGAGCGATCCGGCGCACCAGATTGAGGTCATGGCTGATCAGCAACAGCGACATGCCGAGGCGCTGCTGCAACTCGATCAGCAGCTCAAGAATCTTCTGCTGTACGGTTACGTCCAGCGCCGTGGTCGGCTCATCGGCAATCAACAGTTCCGGCTCGTTGGCCAGCGCCATGGCGATCATCACCCGTTGCCGCTGCCCGCCAGAGAGTTGATGCGGATAGGCTTTGAGTCGCTGCAACGGCTGGCGAATACCGACCAGCTCCAGCAACTCCAGGGTCCGCGCGCGAGCGGCGCGGCCCTTGAGGCCCTTGTGGATTTCCAGCACTTCGCTGATCTGTTTTTCCACAGTGTGCAACGGGTTCAGCGAGGTCATTGGCTCCTGGAAAATCATCGCAATGCGATTGCCGCGCAGACCACGCATCTGCTGTTCGCTGGCGTGCAGCAAATCCACGCCGTTGTAGCGAATCGCGCCGCTGCTGGTGACGCTCTGGCCCGGCAGCAGACGCAGAATCGAATGCGCCGTCACCGACTTGCCCGAGCCGGACTCGCCGACCAGCGCCAGACACTCGCCACGGCGTATATCGAGGTTCACACCGTGCACCACTTCTTGCCCTGCGAAGGCGACGCGCAGGTCGCGGATCTCGATTAAATGGTCTTGCATGTCAGCTCCTAGGATCAAAGGCATCTCGGCACGCTTCACCGATGAAAACCAACAAAGACAGGATCAGCGCCAAGGCAAAAAACGCCGTCAGCCCCAGCCACGGTGCCTGCAGATTGCGTTTGGCCTGGCCGATCAGTTCACCCAGCGATGCGGTGCCGGCGGGCATGCCGAAGCCGAGGAAATCCAGCGCGGTCAGGGTGGCGATGGCGCCGGTGAGAATGAACGGCAGGTAGGTGAGGGTGGAGGTCATGGCGTTGGGCAGAATGTGCCGGCGCATCAGTTCGCTGTCGGTCAGGCCCAGCGCCCGCGCGGCTTTCACGTATTCGAGATTGCGTCCACGGAGGAACTCGGCGCGCACCACGTCGACCAGCGCCAGCCAGGAAAACAGCGCCATGATCCCCAGCAACCACCAGAAACTCGGCGAGACGAAGCCGGAGAGAATGATCAGCAGATACAGCACCGGCAGCCCCGACCAGATTTCCAGAACGCGCTGCCCGAGCAAGTCGACCCAGCCGCCGTAATAACCCTGTAAAGCCCCGGCGAGAATGCCGATCAACGCGCTGATGGCGGTGAGGATCAGCGCGAACAGAATCGAGATCCGCGTGCCGAAAATCACCCGCGCCAGAACATCGCGAGCCTGATCATCGGTGCCCAGCCAATTGCTCGATGACGGCGGGCTGGGCGCCGGTTCGGTGAGGTCGTAGTTGACCGTGTCGTAGCTGAACGGGATCGGCGGAAACAGCATCCAGCCGCCCTGATCCTCGACCAGCTTGTGTACGTAGTTGCTGGCGTAATCCGGCTGAAACGGCAGCTCGCCGCCGAAATCGGTTTCCAGATAATCGCTGAGGATCGGGAAGTAGAAGGCGTCGTGGTAGCGGATCACCAGCGGCTTGTCATTGGCGATCAACTCGCCACCGAGGCAGATCAGGCACAGGCCGATAAACAGCCACAGTGACCAGCGCCCACGGCGGTTGGCCTTGAATTGCGCGACGCGGCGCTGGCCCAGAGGCGACAGTGTGAACATCAGGCAGTCCTCGCCGAGAAATCGATGCGCGGGTCGAGCAGGGTGTAACAGAGGTCGCCGATCAGCTTGATCAGCAGGCCGAACAGGGTGAACAGAAACAGCGCGCCGAACACCACCGGATAGTCGCGCGACACCGCCGCTTCGTAGCTCATGCGCCCGAGGCCGTCGAGATTGAAAATGGTTTCAATCAGCAGGGAGCCAGCGAAAAACACTTCGATCAGCGCCGACGGCACGCCGGCGACCACCAGCAGCATGGCGTTGCGAAACACGTGGCCGTACAGCACGCGCCTCTCGGTCAGGCCCTTGGCTCGTGCGGTGATCACGTACTGCCGGCTGATCTCGTTGAGAAAGCTGTTCTTGGTCAGGATCGTCAGCGTGGCAAAGCCGCCGATCACCAGCGCCGTGACCGGCAGTACGAGGTGCCAGAGGTAGTCGCCGACCTTGCCCAATGTGCTGAGGCTGTCGAAGTTGTCCGACACCAGCCCCTGCACCGGAAACCAGTTGACGTAGCTGCCCCCGGCGAACACCACGATCAACAGAATGGCGAAGAGAAACGCCGGCATCGCGTAGCCAACGATGATCGCCGTGCTGCTCCAGACATCGAAGGCGCTGCCGTTCCTGATTGCCTTGCGAATGCCCAGCGGGATTGAAATCAGGTAGGTGATCAGCGTCGCCCACAAGCCCAGCGACAGCGACACTGGCAGCTTCTGCACGATCAGGTCGGTGACCCTGGCGCCGCGAAAGAAGCTGTTGCCCAGATCCAGTTGTGCGTAGTTTTTCAGCAGCAGCCACAGGCGTTGGTGCAGCGGTTTGTCGAAGCCGTAATGGTGTTTGATTTCCTCGATCAGCGCCGGGTCTAGCCCACGGCTGCTGCGCCCGGCACCGCCGACCGCCGCGACTTCGCCGCCACCGCCCATGCTGTGCCCGCCAAAGCCTTGCAGGCGGGCGATGGCTTGTTCCACCGGGCCGCCGGGCGCGGCCTGCACGATAAGAAAATTCACCACCAGAATGCACAACAGCGTGGGGATGATCAGCAGTAATCGGCGACTCAGATAACGCAGCATGTCACTGGCCTCCCGCAAGCTGAGCGTTCATCTGTTGAGTCGTCAGCGGCCTGGCCGAGACTTCCCACCAGGTGTTGAGGCCTTCGTCATACGAAGGTTGCACGGCGGGTATGCCGAAGCGGTTCTGATACACCGTCGGCGTGCCTTTGGAGTAGTAGTTGGGAATCATGTAGTAACCCCATTGCAGCACCCGGTCGAGGGCGCGGGCGTAATGCACCATCCCTTCGCGGCTGTTGGCCTGGACCAGCCCGTCGAGCAGTTGATCGATTGCCGGATCGGCCAGCACCATCGCATTCGAGCTGCCGACTTGCGTGGCACTTTGCGAGCCATACAGGCTGTACAACTCGCGGCCCGGCGAGACGATCGGATCGCCACTGCGCGGGAAAGCGCAGACGATCATGTCGTAGTCGCGAGCGTTGAGGCGGTTGATGTATTGCGCTGAATCGATGCGGCGCAGATTGAGCGTGATGCCGATCTGCGCGAGGGTGCGTTTGAACGGCAGCAGCATGCGATCGAAGCCGCCCTGGCCATCGAGAAAGGTGAATTCCAGCGGCTCGCCGGCGGCGTTGACCAGACGATTGTTTTTCGCCGTCCAACCGGCTTCGGCGAGCAGCTTCAGCGCTTGCAATTGCTTGTCGCGGATGTAGCCGCTGCCATCGGTTTTCGGCGCTTCATAGACCGTGGTGAACACCTCGTCAGGAACCTTGCCGCGCAACGGTTCGAGGATCTTCAATTCCTCGGCATCGGGCAGGGCGCTGGCGGCCATTTCACTCTTGGGCCAGAAGCTGTTCTGACGCACGTAGAAGCCGCGCATCATCTGTTTGTTGGTCCACTCGAAATCCCAGAGCAGGCTGATCGCCTGACGCACGCGGCGATCCTTGAAGAACGGATTCTGCAGGTTGAACACGAAGCCCTGAGCGGCGGTGGGTTTGTCCGTGGCGAGGATCGACTGTTGCAAACGACCGTCGCGCAATGCCGGGCTGTCATAGCCGACCACATAACCGGACGAGGAGAACTCGCGGTTGTAGTCGAACGCGCCGGCCTGCAGCAGTTGGCGAGCGACGTCGGTGTCGCCGTAGAAATTCACCGTCAGGCTGTCGAAGTTGTACATGCCGCGACTGACCGGCAGGTCCTTGCCCCACCAGTCCGGGTCACGCTGGAAACTGATGCTGCGCCCGGCGTCGACCTTGCTCACCCGGTACGGCCCGCTGCCCAGCGGTGGCTCGAAGCCGCCGCCGTTGGCGAAGTCGCGGGTTTTCCACCAGTGCTCGGGCAGCACGCGCAGCGTCGCCAGATCCAGCGCGAGGGTGCGATTGAGGTTGTTCTTGAAGGTGAAGCGGACCTGGCGTGGACCTTCGACCAGCACGTCCTGCACGTCGGCATATTGCTGGCGATAACTCAGGCTGCCCTTGGTCATCAGCAGGTTGAAGGTGTAGCGCACGTCTTCGGCGGTGATCGGCGTGCCGTCGGCGAAGCGTGCCTTGGAGTTGAGGGTGAAGCGCACCCACAAACCTTCGGGATCGCGCTCGATCTGCTGCGCAACCAGAGCGTAAACCGTGTAGGGCTCATCCAGCGAACGGAACGCCAGCGGCGCGTAGACCCAGTCATTGACCTGCACCACGGAAATGCCCTGATCGGCATACGGCGTGATGTAGTTGTACTGACCGATCTCCATCGACGCACGGCTGAGCGAACCGCCCTTGGGCGCGTCGGGGTTAACAAAATCGAAATGCTTGAAGCCGGCCGGATATTTCGGCGCCTCGCCGTACACCGTCAGCGCGTGACTGCCGCCGGCCAGCGCCGAAGTGCCAGTGCACAGCAGCGCACTGCCGAGCAGCAGGCCAGCCATGTTGCGCAAAAAACTCATGAAGTCACCCTTGAAATCCCTGAAGGAACCCGGACCCCCGGTGGGAGCGAGCCTTTGTGGCGAGGGGATTTATCCCCGATCGGCTGCGCAGCAGTCGCAAGATCAATGCATGCGGTACTTCTGATGCTCCGCGTCGGCAGGTCCTGGGGGCGCTTCGCACCCCATCGGGGATAAATCCCCTCACTACAAAGGCTCGCTCCCACAGAGGGATGCGTTTTATTTGGGGTTAGAAGTGGTAAGTCATGCGCGCAAACAATGTCCGGCCCAGCGGGTCGGTGTAGCGCGGGTCATAGCCGCTCTGGAAGTTGTAGGCCTGGTTGGAGAACGGCGGGTTGCGATCGAACACGTTCTTCATCCCGGCATCGACGTCGAGTACCTTGTTGAAGGTGTAGCCGGCCGACAGATCCCACACCGAATACGAGGCCACGCGCGAATGGGTGTCGCGGTCATAGTCGTTGTAACCGGTGGTGAAGCGGTTGGTCAGCGCTGCTCGCGCCGCGCCCAGGCTCCAGCTGCCGGTGAGGTTGTGCTTCCAGCGCGCGATCACGCCGTCACCCTGAAAGTCGCCGACCTTGTCGGTGAACGGGCCTTTGATGGTGCTCTGGAAGTCGTACTCGTCGACATAGGTGCCTTGCAGGCCGAGACCAAACTGACCGTACGGCGTGTTCGGGAAGCGATAGTCGAGCGACACGTCGACACCATTGGTCTCGACGATGCCGAGGTTGGCGTTGCCGGTAACGATGTAGTTAAGCGTGCCGTCGGCGTTGCGCACGAAGCGGTCCGGGTAGGATCCGGCCTGATCGAACACCGTGGATTCCGGGAACGGCTGGATCTGGTTGGAGATGTGAATCCACCAGAAATCCAGACCCACCGAGAGGTTGCTGATCGGCTGGTAGACGAAGCCCAACGTCACGTTGCGCGCCTTCTCCGGGGCCAGATCCTCGTTGCCGCCAATCTGGTTGAGGAATTGCTGACCGCAATCACGCCCGCCGTTACCGCCCGGTTGCACCACACCGCCGGTACACAGCACGGGATCGTTGTAGAAACCCTGGGTGAAGGTGATGCTGCGCGGCGAATACAGCTCGTACAGCGATGGCGCGCGGAAACCTTCGCTGTAGGCACCACGCACCACCAGCTCTTTGATCGGCTGATAACGGAACGAATATTTCGGGTTGGTGGTGCTGCCGAAGTCGCTGTATTTGTCGTGGCGCACAGCGGCGGACAATTCAAGGCTGTCGAGCACCGGCACGTTGAGTTCGGCATAGGCGGCCTTGACGCTGCGGTCGCCCTCGACGCTACCGGCCGGGTCGATGCCGAGGCTCTGGATGTCGCCGGCGAACGACTCGAAGTCCTGATGGAATTTCTCCTTGCGGTACTCGCCGCCCAGCGCCAGACCGGACGGACCTGCGCCGAACCAGTCGCCGATTTCACGGCTGACGCGACCATCGAACCCGGCCACGCGACCCACGGCGGTGGAGTAGGCGCCGTGGTACGCGGCGGCATCGATGTACTGCTGGCCGGCAGCGGTCTGCGGGCCGAACGGGTTGAGCAAACCGCTGGCCAGCCCGTCAATCATCGCCTGATCGCTGACATAGCCACTGGTGACGCTGGAGACGATTTTGTTCTGGTTGTACGAGGCGCCGACGTTGTAATCCCAGCCGCCAACCAGACCATCGAAGCTCAGCAGAAAGCGCTGGCTGGTGTTCTGGTCTTTCGATTCACGCGGGCCGGCAGCGGTTTCACGCCAGTTGACATCGACCGGCTGCGTCGGGTCGAGGGCGAAATCGGTGGGCGCCGGGGTGATGCCGTTGCCGGGGTAGTAGGGCGACGATGAATCCAGGCTCAGACCAGTCAGTGGCGCCGGGCCGACGGCGACGGCGTTGTTGTTGCGCGACCAGAAATATTCAAGGTTGGCATTGTGATCATCGCCGAGCTTGGCAGTGGTCTTGCCGAAGAACGAGGTCTTCTCGGTCTGTGGCACCAGGTCGATGAATTCACGGGTGCTGAAGCGGCACAAGCCGTCGCGGGCGATCAGGTTGGGGCCGTTGCAGTTGCTGTTGGCCAACGGGTTGGTGGCGTTGCCGTTCTGGCTGTAGTTGCCGGGGAACGCGGTGCCGGAGGTCTGATCGAGACCGCGACCGGGCGCGTAGTCGGTGGCGAAGGAGCGGTCGTTGGCGTCGAGGTTCTGCTGCTTGTTGTAGTTGAACACGCCGAGGACGTTGAAGCGGTCTTCTTCCAGATCGCCGTAGCCCCAACTGGCGCTCATGTCCTTGGTCGCGCCGCCACCGCTGTGGGTCGGCGTTTCGCCACCGAGGGTCAACGCGCCGTCGGTAAGGGATTTCTTGGTGATGAAGTTGATCACACCGCCGATGGCGTCGGTGCCGTACAGGGCCGAGGCGCCGTCGCGCAGCACTTCCACGCGCTCGATGGCGGCGAACGGGATCATGTTCAGGTCCACCGCGCCGCCGGCCGAGTTGGTCCCCGACAGGGCATTGTTGGCCAGGCGTCGACCGTTGAGCAGCACCAGCGTCTTGTTCGCGCCGATGCCGCGCATGTCGGCAAACGACGCACCGCCAGTGGCCGCGCCGACGGAGCCGGCGCTGTTGTTGATCGACTGACTACCGGTGATGCGCTGGACCAGTTCGGCGGTGGTGGTCACGCCCTGTTTGCGCAGCTCGTCAGCCTTGAGGATGGTGATCGGCACCGCCGTTTCCGCATCGACCCGGCGAATCGCCGAACCGGTCACTTCGACCCGTTGCAGTTGCGTGGTCGGCGCCGCCACCACAGCGGCTGCCGGCGTGGCGCTGCTGTCGTCCTCGGCCGCTTGCACGGTCCCGGCGCCCATCCCCATGGCCACCAGATACAGCGGAACGAAACGGTGGCGAGACATTGTTGCCACCAAAGGTTTGAGCGTGAAGCGTGGAGTGTTCATCAGCATGGTTGTTTCCGATTTTCAGACGTTATCGAATTGGCCTTGTGAGCCGCTCATTGCTCCGCTTCCGGTGATACCGCGCGCGGAAAACCACTTTCTTCAAGCAAGCCGATCCCCTCCGAAGACGCGTAGCGTTTTTTCGGTCGGCCGGGTGCGACGGGATTTCTTTTTTCAGCGGTGCCGGGCGGGAGCTTTCAACAGCCGCCCGGCACCGCACTCAGTGGGTGGTCATCACCGAAATCTTGCTGATGCCGGAGCGTTCGATCGATGCCATCGCCTTGGCCACCTGGCCGTAATTGACGGCGGCATCGGCCTGCAATTGCACACGGACTTCGGCGTCTTTGGCCTTGACCTCCTTGAGACTGGCCTCGAGGGATTCCGGGGCCAGCTCGGTCTTGGCCAGATAGAACTTGCCGTCCTGATCGACGCTGACCACCACCGGATCCTTCTTTTCGGCGGGGGCGACGGCGTCGGTTTTCGGCAGGTTGACCTTGATCGCGTTGGTCATCAGCGGCGCGGTGACAATGAACACCACCAGCAGCACGAGCATCACGTCGACCAGCGGCGTGACGTTCATTTCGCTGAGCACTTCATCGCTGTCTTGAGTGGAGAATGACATCAGCTGGCCTCCCGCACGGCGTTGGTGCTTTTGCTGGCAATGGCCTGGCGGCTGATGGAAAAGGCACTGCGCGAGGCGAGGGCGTCGAAGTCGTGGGCGAAGTCGTCCATGTCCGCCGAGGCGAGTTTCAGCCGACGCAGGAAGAAGTTGTAGATCAGCACCGCCGGCACGGCGACGGCGATGCCCACGCCGGTGGCGATCAGCGCGTGGCCGATAGGCCCGGCGACCGCTTCAAGGCTGGCCGAGCCGGTTTCGCCGATGCTTTGCAGGGCTTCCATGATTCCCCACACGGTGCCGAACAGGCCAATGAACGGCGCGGTGCTGCCGATGCTGGCGAGGATCGCCTGGCCGTTTTCCAGGGAGCGACGTTCTTTCTGGATCTGCTGGCGCAGGTTGCGTTCCAGGCGATCGGAACGGTTGATGGTGTGCGCCAGTTGTTGCGTGGTGCGCGGCGAATCTTCCACCAGCAGGGCTTCGAAACCGCTGCTGGCGATGCGCGCCAGCGAGCCCGGATACTGGCTGGCGTGTTCGGCGGCGGTGAGCAGGTCCGGCGCGCTCCAGAAGGCTTTGGTGAACTGTTTGTTCTGCGCTTTCTGGCGCAGGTACTGGGCCGACTTGACCAGCAGGATCGCCCAACTGACCACGGAAAACAGCACCAGGCCCCAGAGCACACCGGGGACAATCATCGAAGACAGTGAATCGTTCATGGCTACACCTCGCTTGCGTTAATCAGTAATGAGTCGGTTGCGCCGTCATTGCGGCAATTTGAAATCGATGGTCTGGGTGGCGAAGCCGTCGATCGGCGTGTCACCGCGCTTGGCCGGAATGAACTTCCAGTTCTTCACCGCCGCGACGGCCGCCTCATCCAGTTGCGGCTTGCCGCTGGACTTGGTCACCGTCACGCTGCCGGCACGGCCGTTGGCCAGCACCTGAATGCGCAGCACCACGGTGCCTTCCCAATTGCGCCGCAGCGCCAGCGACGGATATTCCGGCGGCGGGTTGCCAAGGCTGGCCAGGCCGGAAATCGCCGCCGATTCCTTGACCGGAGCGGGCGCAGCAGGGGGTGCCGGTGGTGCGCTCGGTGTTGTCGGCGCCGCAGGTGCGGCAGGTGGCGCCGGGGCCGGCGGCGCTTTCGGTGGCTCGACTTTCTTCACCGGTTTTGGCTTCTCGACCGGTTTCGGTTTTTCGATCGGCTTGGGCTTCTCCACAGGTTTGGGCGGCGGCTTGACCGCGTCCTCGTCCTCCACCGGCTGCTCGGGTTCCGGCGGCGGTGGAGGAC
>NZ_RCOA01000076.1:0-24345 GCF_004307585.1 Pseudomonas sp. Sample_20
TACGGCGGGTCACCTTTTTCAAACGCCAAAAAGGTAACCGAAAAGGCTTGCTCCTACGTTCGGCCCTCGCAGGCTCGGGTTCCTTCGCTGCGGGATCGATCCGGGCGCAGCGGCTACGGTTTGCTTCGCTGCACCTCCTTCCGCTGTGTCTGGCTGCGCCAGACGGTCGCTGCGCTCCCACGCCCGGATCAATCCCTCCACTCAGCCTTCCGACGTCGCCGGTGGATCAAGATCAAGAGCACTCGAGCTTGCGCTCATTGTTGAGTGGTGCGGCTTTGCCGCGGGCAGCTGCGCTGCTTTGCTTTTGCTTTTGTGGGAGCGAGCCTGCTCGCGATAGCGGTCTGGCGGCCAACCAATTTCGCCCAGATACCCACGATCCAATTGTAGGAGCCGCCGAAGGCTGCGATCTTTTGATCTGGCTTTTGCTTTGCTTCGGCTCTTGATCTTTTACCCCTTCGGCAGGCTTCGTTACGGGATCGACGCGGGGGTGGTAGCGCAGCGACCGTACGACCAGGTCTCTGAAAAGGTGACTCGCTGTAAGAGCAAAACCATAAGAAGCCGTTACCGCAGCAACGGATATTCGTCCAAACCCAACCCCCCAAAAAACAAAAACCCCGACAAACCAGAAGTCTGTCGGGGGTTTCTTTTGCCTGAAGATCCCAGGCGTCTCGCAACGCCTGATCTCAGCTCAGCTTATTGGCAAGCTTCGCAATCCGGCTCGTCAATCGCGCAGGCCTTTGGCACTGGAGCCGGACCTGCCGGAGCGGCCAGAACCGAATCGTCGCCGTGGTTGCCGCCGCTGGAAACAGCGTTCAGCTTACCGGTGTTGATGGTCGACTTCTCGGTGCTGGTCGCGGCCAGGGCACGGAGGTAGTAAGTGGTTTTCAGACCACGGTACCAGGCCATGCGGTAGGTCACGTCAAGCTTCTTGCCCGATGCGCCAGCGATGTACAGGTTCAGCGACTGGGCCTGGTCGATCCACTTCTGACGACGGCTGGCGGCGTCAACGATCCACTTGGTGTCCACTTCGAACGCGGTCGCATAGAGCTCTTTGAGTTCTTGCGGGATGCGCTCGATCTGCTGCACCGAACCGTCGTAGTACTTCAGGTCGTTGATCATGACCGAGTCCCACAGACCGCGAGCCTTCAGGTCGCGAACCAGGTACGGGTTGATCACGGTGAATTCGCCCGACAGGTTCGATTTCACGTACAGGTTCTGGTAGGTCGGTTCGATCGACTGCGAAACGCCAGTGATGTTGGCGATGGTCGCGGTCGGTGCGATGGCCATGATGTTCGAGTTACGGATGCCTTTCTGTACACGGGCGCGAACCGGTGCCCAGTCAAGGGTTTCCTTCAGGTCGACATCGATGTACTTCTCGCCACGCTGTTCGATCAGGATCTGTTGCGAATCCAGCGGCAGGATGCCCTTGGACCACAGCGAGCCGTTGAACGTCTCGTAGGCGCCGCGCTCGTCGGCCAGGTCGCAGGAAGCCTGGATCGCGTAGTAGCTGACCGCTTCCATCGACTTGTCGGCGAACTCGACGGCAGCGTCGGAGCCGTAGGCGATGTGCTGCAGGTACAGAGCGTCCTGGAAGCCCATGATGCCCAGACCGACCGGGCGGTGGCGGAAGTTGGAGTTCTTCGCTTGCGGCACCGAGTAGTAGTTGATGTCGATCACGTTATCGAGCATGCGCACGGCGGTGTTCACGGTGCGTTGCAGCTTGGCGGTATCGAGCTTGCCGTCGACGATGTGGTTCGGCAGGTTGATCGAGCCCAGGTTGCAAACGGCGATCTCGTCCTTGTTGGTGTTCAAGGTGATCTCGGTGCACAGGTTCGAGCTGTGGACCACGCCGACGTGCTGCTGCGGGCTGCGCAGGTTGCACGGGTCCTTGAAAGTCAGCCATGGGTGGCCGGTTTCGAAGAGCATGGAGAGCATCTTGCGCCACAGGTCTTTGGCCTGGATGGTCTTGAACAGCTTGACCTTGCCCGGGTACTCGGTCAGCGCTTCGTAGTACTCGTAGCGCTCTTCGAAGGCCTTACCGGTCAGGTCGTGCAGGTCCGGTACTTCGGATGGCGAGAACAGGGTCCACTTGCCGTCATCGAAGACACGCTTCATGAACAGGTCAGGGATCCAGTTGGCGGTGTTCATGTCGTGGGTACGACGACGGTCATCACCGGTGTTCTTGCGCAGCTCGATGAACTCTTCGATGTCCATGTGCCAGGTTTCCAGGTAGGCACACACAGCGCCTTTGCGCTTGCCACCCTGGTTCACGGCCACAGCGGTGTCGTTCACTACTTTGAGGAACGGCACAACGCCTTGCGACTTGCCGTTGGTGCCCTTGATGTACGAACCCAGCGCACGCACCGGCGTCCAGTCGTTGCCCAGGCCGCCGGCAAATTTCGACAGCATGGCGTTGTCGTGGATCGCGTGATAGATGCCCGACAGGTCATCCGGCACGGTGGTCAGGTAGCAGCTCGACAGCTGTGGACGCAGGGTACCGGCGTTGAACAGGGTCGGGGTCGAAGCCATGTAGTCGAACGAGGACAGCAGGTTGTAGAACTCGATCGCACGGTCTTCTTTCTGCTTCTCTTCGATCGCAAGGCCCATGGCCACGCGCATGAAGAAGATCTGAGGCAGTTCGAAACGCACGCCATCCTTGTGGATGAAGTAGCGGTCGTACAGGGTCTGCAGGCCCAGGTAGGTGAATTGCTGATCGCGCTCGTGGTTGATCGCCTTGCCCAGTTTTTCCAGGTCGAAGGTGGCCAGCACAGGGTTCAGCAGTTCGAACTCGATACCTTTGGCGATGTAGGCCGGCAGGGCCTTGGCGTACAGGTCGGCCATTTCGTGATGGGTGGCGCTTTCGGCGACTTCGAGGAAGTTCAGGCCTTCGGCACGCAGGGTGTCCATCAGCAGGCGGGCGGTAACGAACGAGTAGTTCGGCTCGCGCTCGACCAGGGTACGGGCGGTCATCACCAGCGCGGTGTTGACGTCGGTCAGGGCCACGCCGTCGTACAGGTTCTTCAGGGTTTCGCGCTGGATCAGGTCGCCGTCGACTTCTTCCAGGCCTTCGCAGGCTTCGGTAACGATGGTGTTCAGGCGGCCCATGTCCAGCGGCGCGAGGCTGCCGTCGGCGCGGGTGATGCGGATCGACGGGTGCGCGTTGACTGCTGCTTCGGCAGGAGCGTGAGCTGCGCGCTCTTTCGAACGGCCGTCACGGTAGATCACGTAGTCGCGAGCGACTTTCTGCTCGCCGGCACGCATCAGGGCCAGTTCGACCTGGTCCTGGATTTCTTCGATGTGGATGGTGCCGCCCGATGGCATGCGACGCTTGAAGGTCGCGGTGACCTGCTCGGTCAGGCGCGCAACGGTGTCGTGGATTCGCGACGAGGCGGCAGCGGTGCCGCCCTCAACTGCGAGGAACGCTTTGGTGATAGCGACGGTGATCTTGTCATCGGTGTAAGGAACGACAGTGCCATTACGCTTGATCACGCGCAGCTGGCCAGGCGCGGTGGCTGCCAGATCCGAAGTCGAATCGGCGGCCTGCGGCAAGGTGCCCTGCGGGTTCTCGCGAGTTGTGTCGGTTTGCATGGGGGGTGGTCTCCACATTCTCTATGTTTGTTTGGCACCGTCATGGTGCTCACCGTTCTGTACCGAAGCACTGCAACCGACGGGCGTCGGCATTACAAACTTCGGAACAGTAGGAAAAAGGCTGCAACGCCGCATCCTTGCCGAAGTTTTGGTTACGAGCCGAAGCTCGCCACCGGATTCCTCCGCGGGTGGCAGTCATGACTGCAACACCCATACCGTTTTGTCCGTTTCGGACCAAATAAAACGGTGCCATCCGCCAGTGCGGTTTGGGCTTGAAAAAACTCGCTTGTTCTACCGGAAACCGGCCATAAAGCACTTGAGTTTCAGGTCTGAAATGTGGTTGGGCGTTTTAGGTGAAAACCCTATATGTAGGGTCTCCGTTTTCGCCGTGCTACAAGATAATGCGTTTCAGGGGGGGATTGCAACGTACTACCTGTGGATAAGCCTGTGCGTAATTTGTGTAAGAAACAGGGAAAACGCGTGTAGGCCGCGAACCTGCTGAGCCAGACCGTTTGTCACTGTTTTTTTGCCTGGAAAAACGCTTCAGCGGTTTTTTAAGGGCGCGAACCCTATCACAGAATTCGGCCTTGTCCGAACGCATTTACCGACTTGTTTTCCGGGTGGCCGGCGTTTATACAATCGCTGGGCGCATGGGCATTTTTATCCTCCATGAACATGACAAATGATCGGGAGGACTCGTGTAGGAGCTGCCGAAGGCTGAGATCTTTTGATTATGATTTTTCAAGAGCAAGATCAAAAGATCGCAGCCTCGTTTCACTCGTCAGCTCCTACAGGGACCGCGTCCATTCAGCACAGCCTTCTCATATCAATAAAAACAGCAAGCAGAGGTCACCGGTGGAGCAACAAACCTGGCAGGTATTGATCGTCGAGGATGACCAGCGACTGGCCGAGCTCACCCGCGATTACCTGCAAGCCAATGGCCTGCGCGTGGAGATCGAAGGCAACGGTGCGCTGGCGGCGGCGCGGATCATCAAGGAGCAGCCGGATCTGGTGATCCTCGACCTGATGCTGCCCGGCGAGGATGGCCTGAGCATCTGCCGCAAGGTGCGCAGCCAGTACGACGGGCCGATCCTGATGCTCACCGCGCGCACCGATGACGCTGATCAGATCCACGGCCTCGACCTCGGTGCCGACGACTATGTGTGCAAACCGGTACGCCCGCGCTTGTTGCTGGCGCGGATCCAGGCGTTGCTGCGCCGCAGTGACACACCGGAGCCGGCCGCGGAAAAATCCCGGCGTTTGCAATTCGGTCCACTGGTGGTCGACAACGCGTTACGTGAAGCCTGGCTGAGCGACAACGGCATCGAGCTGACCAGCGCCGAGTTCGACCTGCTGTGGCTGCTGGTGTCCAACGCCGGGCGGATACTTTCCCGGGAAGAAATCTTCACTGCATTACGCGGCATCGGCTACGACGGCCAGGACCGCTCGATCGACGTGCGTATCTCGCGCATCCGCCCGAAAATCGGCGACGACCCCGACCATCCGCGCCTGATCAAGACCATCCGCAGCAAAGGCTATCTGTTCGTCCCGGAAGCCTGCGCAGACCTGGCGCTGTGAATTCGATCTTCCTGCGCATCTACGGCGGCATGTGCGCCGCGCTGATTCTGGTAGCGGTGCTCGGCGTGCTGGCGCTGAACCTGCTCAATCAGGTGCGCAGCGAGCAATACCGCGAGCGCCTGGCCCACGGCACCTTCTCGCTGATGGCCGACAATCTGCAACCGATGAACCAGACCGAACGCCATCGCGCGCTGCTGGTGTGGGAGCGGCTGCTCGGCATCCCGCTGACGCTGAAGAAATTCTCTGCAACCGACCTTGATCTGGCCCAGCGCACCCGTGTGCTGCGCGGTCAGGCGCTGGTCGAGCAGACGGGGCCACATGCGGCCAAGGTCTATCGGCTGATCAGTGAAAAAGAGCAGCTTGTACTGGTAGGAGAGGTGCAGCAGATCAGCGAGCAACTGGCCCGAGCGACCATCTATTTGCTGGCCGATGAGCTGGTGCGGGTACCGGTCGGCGAACAGCCCAAGCGTCTGGCCCAGATAAAGCAGGAAAAGGGCTTTGGCTTCGATCTGCGTCTGGTCACGGTAAATGACGCCGACATGGACGAAGACCAGAGTCGCCGCGTGGCCGAGGGCGATACGGTGATGGCACTGGGCAAGGGCGGCGATTCGATCCGCGTCTTCGCCGGTATGGTCGGCACGCCGTGGGTGCTGGAAATCGGCCCGCTGTATCAGATGAATCCGTACCCGCCGGAATGGCTGGTATTGATCGCCGCGCTGGGCCTGACGCTGATCGGCCTTATCGTTTATCTGTTGGTGCGTCAGCTTGAACGACGTTTGCGCGGCCTCGAAGCGGCGGCCACGCGGATCGCCAAGGGCAGCCTGGAAACCCGTGTGCCGGCGCGCGGTGCCGACTCGGTCGGGCGGCTGGCGTCTGCGTTCAACGGCATGGCCGAGCACTTGCAGCAACTGCTGGCGATCCAGCGTGAACTGGTGCGCGCGGTGTCTCATGAACTGCGTACCCCTGTGGCACGGTTGCGTTTCGGGCTGGAAATGATCGGCACGGCCACCACCCCGCAGGCACTGGAGAAATACCGTGAAGGCATGGATCACGACATCGAGGACCTCGACAAGCTGGTCGACGAAATGCTCACCTACGCACGACTGGAGCAAGGCTCGCCGGCGCTGATTTTCCAGCGAATCGATCTGGATGCGCTGGTCAATCAGGTGATCGCAGAATTGGCGCCGCTGCGCGCCGAGGTCACGGTGCAGCGCGGATTGTGTCTGTCATCGGCCGACAATGACGGCGCCTGGGTCGAGGCCGAACCGCGTTATCTGCATCGAGCGCTGCAGAATCTGGTGGGCAACGCGATGCGCCATGCGCATTCACAAGTGACGGTAAGTTATCAGGTCGGCCAGTTGCGTTGCCGGATCGACGTCGAGGACGACGGACCGGGCGTGCCGGAAGTGGCGTGGGAGCGGATCTTCACGCCGTTTCTGCGCCTCGACGATAGCCGCACGCGGGCCTCGGGCGGGCATGGTCTGGGCTTGTCGATTGTGCGGCGGATCATTCACTGGCACGACGGGCGCGCGATCATTGGCAAGAGCAAGAGTCTGGGTGGGGCCTGTTTCAGTCTGAGCTGGCCGAGGAATCAGGAGCGCCGCTGAGATTCGGGATGCTGCCTTCGCGAGCAGGCTCGCTCCCACATTTGAAATGCAATCCCCTGTGGGAGCGAGCCTGCTCGCGAAGGCGCCATAACAGGCAATGCAAAACTTCAGGCAGGAATACTGACCAGACTCAACAACTGCCCATCATGCACTGCAAACTGCGCCTCCAGCTCCGATCCATTGCGCCATTCCCTCGACAGATCCGTCAACAACCGCAGCCTGACCTGACCCGCCGCAGTCCATTCCAGCACTTCGGCATGCTCGAAATAAAAGCGCTGCTGCACGATCGGGTACAGCGCCTTGAACAGGCTCTCTTTGACCGAAAACGTCAGGGTCACCCGCAGCGCCAGTTGCTCCTGAGAACCCGCCGCCATGCGCTGCATTTCCGCCGGCGTGAGAATTTCCCCGGCCAGGCGTTCAGCGCGCTCGTGGCTCAACAGGTTTTCCAGATCCATGCCCAAGCCACGCCAGTGCTGCTTGTTGGCAACAATCGCTGCCGCGCGGCCGGTGCTGTGGGTGATCGAGCCGCAGATATGCGCCGGCCACACCGGCGCGCGGTCTTCGCCAATCGGCGGGACGATATTCAGGCCTTCGAGTTGTTGCAGCGCGGCACGGGCGCAGACGCGCCCGGCCAGGAATTCGGCCTGGCGTTTGGCTACCGAGCGCTGAATGCTCGGTGGCGCCGGCACAGCGCTGCGCTGGAAGTCATCGCCAAGCAGGCGTGCCGGGTCGAAGTGGGTACTGAGCAGCACGGTATCGGCCAGGACCGTCGGCAACGGCCAGTGGCTGTCGAGCGCAGTGCAGCAGGCGGGCAGGGCGGGGGTGATATGCATGGCGGGCATTTTGCCGGTTAGTCGAGGCAAGGTCGAGAACGGCGGTGAAGCCTTCGCGAGCAGGCTCGCTCCCACAAGGGATCTTCTGGGCGACAGATATCCGGTGTGGGAGCGAGCCTGCTCGCGAAGGCCGCGCCTCGGTCGCTACTGACTCAGCCGAAAATCTTCTTGAAGAACGCCTGCATATCCGCCCAGGATTTTTCATCCGCCGCCTTGTTGTAACCAATGTCCGGCCCGCCATGCTCGCCATGGCTCAGGCGATCGGCATCCGGGTTGCTGAAGCCATGCTTGGCGCCATCCAGACTGACGAACCGGTAGTCCGCCCCGGCCTTGTCCATCTCCGACTTGAACGCGGTGACGTGGTCCTGAGTGACCATGCTGTCCAGCGCACCGTGCTCGACGAGGATTTTCGCCTTGACGCTGCCCGGAGTCGCCGGGGTCTTGGTTGCCAGCGCGCCATGGAAACTCACCACGCCGGCCAGCGGCACACCCTGACGCGCCGCATTCAGCACCACGGCGCCACCGAAGCAATAGCCGATGGCGGCGATCCTGTTCGGGTCGGTCTGCTTTTGCTTCTTCAACAGATCGAGCCCGGCGGCGAAGCGTTTACTGGCGGCATCGGCATCCTTGGTCGCTGCCTGCATGAAGGCCATGGCGTCTTTCGGGTGCTCGGTGTTTTTGCCTTCACCGTACATATCGATGGCCAGAGCGCTGTAGCCGAGTTCGGCAAGATCCCGCGCGCGGCGCTTGGCGTAATCGTTCAGCCCCCACCATTCGTGAACCACGACAACGCCGGGGCGTGGGCCTTTGATCGCGTCGTCATAGGCGTAGTAGCCGATCAGTTGGCTGCCGTCGGCGCTTTGGTAGGGAATCTCTTCAGTCTTGATCGCAGCCTGGGTGAAGCTGCTGACTGCCAGCAAAGTGAGGGCGAGGAACAGGCGCATGGTCGGATCTCCTTATTGAAAGTGGTCAGAACAGCCTAGTCGATCCGGTTCAGGTCAGGTTCAGAGACGGTTCAGGGGCCGTACAGGGGCGGCTCAGTAACCTTGCGCCATACCCAAACAGCACTGTGAAAGAGGAAATACCCATGACTCGTATCAACAAACTGCTGCTGGCTTTTACCCTGTTAGGCTCCAGCATCGCGGCGAACGCCGACGACACCAGCAACTTCGCCGGCCTGACGTTCGGCCAGACCAGCGACAAGATCGACAAGTCCCACGCGCTCAACAACAATCTCGGCAACCCCAACGTCACCGGGGCCATCGACGGCAACAACACCTACGGCATGCGCCTCGGTCAGCAAAACAGCCAGGGCCGCTACTACGCCACCTACGACAACGTTTCCGGCTCGCACAATGGCGTTAAACTGCGCCAGGAAAATCTGCTCGGCAGCTATGACCTGTTCTACCCGGTGGGCGGCAGCACCAAGTTGTTCGGTGGCGCCACGGCCGGTCTGACCAAGCTGACGCAGGATTCGCCCGGCTTCAGCCGTGACAGCGACATCGGTTACGCCATCGGTGGCCAGGTCGGTGTGTTGCAGCAAGTTTCGCAGAACACCTCGATAGAACTCGGTTACCGTTACCTGCGCAGCAACGCCAGCACCGAAATGAAAGAGAGCGGCGGCAGCAAACAGGGCTCGCTGGGCTTGACCAGCAGCGCGCAGACCTACCTGTCGGCCAACTACTATTTCTAAGGAGAGATTCATCCTGAAAACCTGTGGGAGCGAGCTTGCTCGCGAAAGCGATGTTTCATTCAACATCATCGTTGACTGGAACAACGCATTCGCGAGCAAGCTCGCTCCCACAGGAGGGTGTTGAGATTTCGAGTGATTTGGAGAGTTTTATGAAACTGTTGGTCGTCGAAGACGAGGCGCTGTTGCGTCATCACCTGCAAACCCGCCTGACGGAAAGCGGTCATGTGGTCGAGTCCGTGGCCAATGCCGAGGAGGCGCTGTACCAGACCGGCCAGTACAACTTCGATCTGGCGGTGATCGATCTCGGCCTGCCGGGCATGGGCGGCCTCGACCTGATCCGCCAGTTGCGCTCGGGCGGCAAGACCTTCCCGATCCTCATACTCACTGCGCGCGGCAACTGGCAGGACAAGGTTGAAGGACTCGCCGCCGGTGCCGACGATTACGTGGTCAAGCCGTTTCAGTTCGAAGAACTCGACGCACGCCTGAACGCATTGCTGCGCCGCTCCAGCGGTTTCACCCAGTCGACCATCGTCGCCGGGCCGTTGCTGCTCGACCTCAATCGCAAACAGGCCAGCCTCGATGAGCAACCGCTGGCGCTGACTGCTTACGAATACCGCATCCTCGAATACCTCATGCGCCACCATCAGCAGGTGGTGCCCAAGGATCGCTTGATGGAGCAGCTGTATCCGGATGACGACGAGCGCGATCCGAATGTCATCGAAGTGCTGGTCGGCCGTCTGCGCCGCAAGCTCGAAGGCCCGGCCGGGTTCAAACCGATCGACACCGTGCGCGGCCTCGGTTACCTGTTCAATGAGCGCTGCACTTGATCCGTTCCCTTCGCGTTCGCTTGATGCTCGCCGCCACCACGTTGGCGGTGCTGTTCATGCTTGCCTTGCTGCCGGCGATGCAGGGCGCCTTCAGCCTTGCCTTGCAGGACTCGATCGAACAACGCCTGGCCTCCGACGTCACCACATTGATCTCCGCCGCGCGGGTGGAAAACGGTCGGCTGGTGATGCCGTCGCAATTGCCGGACGAGCGCTTCAACCTCACCGATTTCCGCCTGCTCGGCTATATCTACGACCGCGACGGCAAACTGGTGTGGCGCTCGAAAGCCACCCAGGAAGAACAGATCAACTACAAACCGCGTTACGACGGCCTCGGCAACGAGTTCGCGCGGATTCGTGAAGCCAGCGGTCAGGAGTTCTTCGTCTACGACGTCGAAGTCAAACTGCTCGGCGGCAAAAGCGCAGCGTTCAGCATCGTCGCTCTGCAACCGGTGCGCGAATACGAAACCACCCTCGAAGGCCTGCGGGAAAATCTCTATCTGGGCTTCGGCGCGGCATTGCTGGTCTTGCTGGCGCTGCTATGGATCGGCCTGACCTGGGGCCTCAAGGCCTTGCGCCGCTTGAGCCAGGAACTCGACGAAATCGAAGGCGGCACCCGCGAAAGCCTGACCGAAAAACACCCGCGTGAACTGCTGCGCCTGACCGGCTCGCTCAACCGCTTGCTGCTCAGCGAACGCCAGCAACGCAGTCGCTACCGCGACTCCCTCGACGACCTCGCCCACAGCCTGAAAACCCCGTTGGCGGTACTGCAAGGTGTCAGCGAAGACATGGCCCAGCGTCCCGCAGACCGCGACCAGGCTTGGGTCCTGCAAGGCCAGATCGAACGCATGAGCCAGCAGATCAGCTACCAGCTGCAACGGGCCAGCCTGCGCAAAAGCGGTCTGGTGCGCCATCAGGTGCGCCTGCAACCGGTGCTCAAAAGCCTCTGCGACACGCTGGACAAGGTCTACCGCGACAAACATGTGCGCGTGGCCTTTGATCTGCCGGAGCATTGCTACGTGCCGATCGAGCAGGGCGCCTTGCTGGAAATGCTCGGCAACCTGCTGGAAAACGCCTATCGCCTGTGCCTCGGCGAAGTGCGGGTCAGCGTGCGCGAGTCCTTGGCCGGGATCGAATTGTGCGTCGAGGATGATGGCCCGGGCGTGCCCCTCGATCAGCGTGCGCGGATTCTGGAACGCGGCGAACGCCTGGATGCCCAGCATCCCGGGCAGGGCATCGGGCTGGCGGTGGTCAAGGACATCATCGAAAGCTACAACGCCCGTTTGGCCTTGGGTGATTCACCGATGGGCGGGGCGGCGTTCAGGATTCATTTTCCTGCGGTGTGAAGGTTGGCAGTGCCAGCCTCTTCGCGAGCAGGCTCGCTCCCACCTTGAAACGCATTCTCCTGTGGGAGCGAGCCTGCTCGCGAAGGCGTCTGACTTCACAACTCCTGTGCCCGATAAGCCCCCGGTGTCAGCCCCGTCCATTTCTTGAACGCCCGATGAAACGCCGAAGGCTCAGAAAACCCGAGCTGCTCGGCAATCTGCTGCAACGACAGATCCGCGCGGCCCAGATGGTAGATGGCGATATCCCGCCGCAGCTGATCCTTGAGCTCCTGAAAACTGGTGCCTTCCTCGCGCAAGTGCCGGCGCAAGGTCTGCGGGCTGATATGCAGATGCGCCGCAACCGCTTCCAGATCAGGCCAGTGCGCAGCGTCGCGACTGAGCAAGCGGCGCAGACGGCTGCTCAGGCTGTCGCCGTCGTCCGGGCGCGAGAGCAGGTCGGCGGGGGAGCGTTCGAGAAAATGCTTGAGCGTGCGTTCGTCCTGCAACAGCGGCATGGCCAGGTAGCGACTGTGAAACAGCAGGCTGCTCTGCTCGGCATCAAAGGTCAGCGGGCAGGGGAACAGCAGGTCGTATTCGCTGCCGTGCTCGGGGCGCGGATAGCTGAAGGTTGCCTGCTCGAGGCGAATGCGCTGGCCGATCAGCCAACTGCCGAGGCGGTGCCAGATCACCAACAGACTCTCGCTGAGAAAATGATCCGGGTCCCACCACTGCGCGTCGTCCAGGCTCAAACGCACCCAGTCGTCTTCGCGACGCAGGGTCAGGCGTGGGGCGTCGAGGAACAGGCTGTAAAACAACAAGCCACGTTGCAGAGCCTTCTCCAGGTTGCGGCAGTGAATCGAGGCGTGGCACATCATGGCGAAGCTGCCGGGCTTGCTCGGGGCTTTACCGAAACCCAGGTATTCGTCGTCCAGCACCAGCCACAAGCCCTGAATCAGCCGGGTGAACTGCTCCGGGGCAATCCGCGCGCGGGGCTCGTCGAGCAATTCCGCGCTGATCCCCAGTTGCTGTAACAGGCCTGAATAATCCAGGCCGCGCCGGCGCGCACCGCCAAGGGCGGCACGGGCGAAATGGCTGGCGATGGTGCGTTCGCGCATAAGCGGCAATCCTTGTTCAGGCACCGATCGTAACGGCGGGCCGGCAACGCAACAAGGCGGATTTCCGCCAAATTGCAGGACGCTGAACGCTCAGTTGGCGGAAATCCGCCATGCCTCAAGTCGCTGATTGGTGACAGGAAAATCCCGCAGGCCCTGATATCAAAAGGCTTGCTGCCATTCGCACCAATCTGGCACGACGTTTGCGATACAAGCTACAGAAGCGTGCATTTCTCCGACCGGGAAAAATGCCGTTCCAACAACAAATCCCTCCAGTGCAGGAGGGTTCGCAATTAAGGTTCAGCGCTCGACAGATGGATGTTGCCGCTGGACGCTTGAGGAAACCTGCAATGACGACTCGTCAGCCACTGTACAAATCCCTGTATTTCCAGGTGATCGTTGCCATCGCCATCGGCATCCTGCTTGGTCACTTCTATCCGCAGACCGGTGTGGCCCTCAAGCCACTGGGTGACGGCTTCATCAAGCTGATCAAAATGGTCATCGCCCCGATCATCTTCTGTACTGTTGTCAGCGGCATCGCCGGCATGCAGAACATGAAGTCGGTGGGCAAGACCGGCGGCTACGCGCTGCTGTACTTCGAAATTGTTTCCACCATTGCCCTGCTGATCGGTCTGATCGTGGTCAACGTTGTGCAACCGGGCGCCGGCATGCACATCGACGTCACCACCCTCGACGCCTCGAAAATCGCCACCTACGTGACGGCCAGTAAAGACCAGAGCATTGTCGGTTTCCTCCTCAATGTGATCCCGAACACCATCGTCGGCGCGTTCGCCACCGGTGACATCCTGCAAGTGCTGATGTTCTCGGTGATCTTCGGCTACGCCCTGCATCGCCTCGGCTCGTACGGCCGTCCGCTGCTGGACATGATCGATCGCTTCGCCCACGTGATGTTCAACATCATCAACATGATCATGAAACTGGCGCCGCTGGGTGCGTTCGGTGCCATGGCGTTCACCATCGGTGCCTACGGTGTCGGCTCGCTGGTGCAACTGGGCCAGTTGATGATCTGCTTCTACATCACCTGCATCCTGTTCGTCGTGCTGGTGCTGGGTGCGATCTGCCGTGCTCACGGTTTCAGCGTATTCAAGCTGGTGCGCTATATCCGTGAAGAACTGTTGATCGTACTGGGCACGTCCTCGTCGGAATCGGCACTGCCACGCATGCTGATCAAGATGGAGCGTCTGGGCGCGAAGAAATCCGTCGTGGGTCTGGTGATCCCGACCGGTTACTCGTTCAACCTCGACGGTACTTCGATCTACCTGACCATGGCGGCCGTGTTCATCGCTCAGGCGACCGACACGCACATGGACATCACCCACCAGATCACCCTGCTGCTGGTACTGCTGCTGTCCTCCAAAGGCGCGGCGGGTGTGACCGGTTCGGGCTTCATCGTGCTGGCCGCAACGCTGTCGGCGGTAGGTCACCTGCCGGTTGCCGGTCTGGCGCTGATCCTCGGTATCGACCGTTTCATGTCCGAAGCCCGCGCGCTGACCAACCTGGTCGGTAACGCTGTTGCGACCATCGTCGTCGCCAAGTGGGTCAAGGAACTGGACACCGATCAACTGCAGACCGAGCTGGCTTCTGGCGGTCGCGGTATCTCCGACGAGCGTGAGGAAGACGACCTGGGTGTGGCTGAAGGCCCAACCCCGAGCAATGTGAAGTAAATACAAGAACTGCGCATCAGTACGATGTGAGGTTGTAAAAAATCCCTTGTGGTGAGGGATTTACTCCCGATGGACTGCACAGCGGGCCTCTTCTTCCAATTCCAGAGAAGGGGCCGCTTCGCGACCCATCGGGGATAAATCCCCTCGCCACAGGGGTTTTTTCTTGCCCGGAATTTGAGCGCAACGGTCACACCTGCTGACATTTGCGGTGATTGCCGCATCGACGATGGCTGCCTAGGCTGAGTGCATCGCCCAAGGAGTTCGCCCATGTCTGCACCGCTGGCCTCACTGAAGATTCTCGATTTCTCGACCTTGCTGCCGGGGCCGTTCGCCTCGTTGCTGCTGGCGGACATGGGCGCCGAGGTGCTGCGCATCGAATCGCCAACCCGTATGGATCTGCTGCGGGTGCTGCCGCCGCATGATGGCGGTGTCTCGGCCAGCCACGCTTATCTGAACCGCAACAAGCGCAGTCTGGCGCTGGATCTGAAACAGCCCGAAGCGTTGGAGATCATCAAGCAACTGCTGGGCGAATACGACATCGTGCTCGAGCAGTTTCGCCCCGGGGTGATGGAGCGTCTGGGCCTGGGTTATGAAGCGTTGAAAGCGATCAATCCAAAGCTGATTTATGTGTCGATCAGCGGTTACGGCCAGACCGGGCCGTACAAGGAACGCGCCGGGCATGACATCAACTATCTGGCGCTGGCGGGACTCGCCAGTTACACCGGACGCGCCGACAGCGGGCCGTTGCCGCTGGGCATGCAGGTGGCGGACGTGGCGGGCGGCTCGCTACACGGCGTGATCGGCTTGCTGGCAGCGGTGATTGCCCGCCAGCAAACCGGGCAGGGCACCCATCTGGATGTGAGCATGACCGACTGCGCGTTCAGCCTGAACGCCATGGCCGGCGCGGGTTATCTGGCCTGCGGCGCGGAACCCGGTCGGGAAGACCAGATGCTCAATGGCGGCAGCTTTTACGATTATTACCGCACCCGGGATGGGCGCTGGATGTCGGTGGGCAGTCTGGAGCCGGCCTTCATGCAGCAATTGTGCACGGCGCTGGGCCGGCCGGAACTGGCGGCGCAAGGGTTGTCGCCCAGGCCTGAGCAACAACAGGCCTTGAAAGAGGCGTTGCGCATTGAATTCGAGCGGCATGATTTTGCAGAACTGTGTGAGTTGTTCGCCGGGGTCGATGCCTGTGTCGAGCCGGTATTGAGTCTGGGCGAGGCGCTGCGCCATCCGCAAATGCAGGCGCGGAAGCTGGTGACTCAGGTGCCGCGCGGCGATGGCACGACGCAGGCGCAGATGGCGTGTCCGTTGAAATTTTCTGAGGCGTTGCCGGAGCCAAGGCATGTTGGCGCGGGGTTGGGGCAGCATACGGACGAGGTGTTGGGGGAGTTAGGGTTGAGTGCTGAGCGGATCGCCGAGTTGCGTTCGGCCAGGGTGATTCTGTAGCGCTCATGCCGCCGCCTTCGCGAGCAGGCTCGCTCCCACATTGAAATGCATTCCCCTGTGGGAGCGAGCCTGCTCGCGAAGGGGCCCGCCGATACTCTACAAAACTGTCATTCCACCCGCATTTCACCACTGAACACCAGCGTACTGCGGCAGCGCCGGCACAGATACCGCCGCCCTTGCCGCACCAGGCCATGGCGCTGGGCGGTAAACGGGAAATCACTGTCGGGGCACGGGCATTTGTAGATGTAGCGGGTCACGCTGCGCCGCTTGATTTCATAGGTGTGGCAGCGGTCCGGCGGCAGTTCGTAGACGCCGCGCATGATCAGTTGCCACTCCTCGCCATGCGGCTGGATGCGGTCGCCGAACAGTTGATGCGCGATCAGGTGAGCGACTTCGTGAGCGACGGTCTGCTTGAGGAAGTGCTCGGTGTTTTCCCGGTACAGCTGCGGATTGAAGCGCAGCAGATTCTCGTGCAGATGCGCGACACCGGCTTTCTGCCCGCGCAGCTTGAGGCTGACGACGGGGCGTTTGAAGGAGCGTTTGAAAAAGGATTCAGCGAGTTGGTAACAATCTTCGACGCGGGTATTGAGTTGCTCGGGCATGCTTGATGGATCTCCAGAGACGCCGAGTATGCCGCAACCCCGGCGACTTGCGAATCGCCGACCTGCCGAATGGTCGTTGCCCAACGAGAAGGCCGCCTTGCGGCGGCCTGTATTGGCAGATGTTGTTTTTCTCAGGCAGGAAACAGGTCAGTTGGTATAGACCGGGCCGACACCCAGGCCCCAGACAATCACGGTGAATGCCATGATCGCCACCAGCACCACCAGGCCGACGGCGAGCACCGAGCTGGAAAACAGGAAACCTTCATCCGAAGGGATGTTCATGAAGGTCGGCAGGCCGACATACAACAGATACACCGTGTAGCAGATGGCCGCTGTGCCGACGATCATCCCCAGCCACATGTGCGGATACAGCGCCGCCAGACCGCCGACGAACAACGGTGTCGCGGTGTATGTGGCAAACGCCACGCAACGGGCCAAGCTTGGATTGGCGTCATAGGTGCGCGCCATCCAGTGCACGAAGGCGCCCATCACCGCGACCCCGCCGAGCATCGCCAGGTACGACATGATGGTCATCCACAAGGCGCTTTCGAACGTGAGCATCACCGGCGCGCGGTTGCCGATCACCCAACCGACCTGGGTCGTGCCGATGAACGCCGAGACCGCAGGGATCGCCGCCAGGATCAGCGTGTGCGTCAGGTACATGTGGCTGATGCTTTCCTCTTGGTCGCCACGGATCTCCTTCCATTCCTGATCGGGGTGGGTAAACAGTCCCACTACGTGATGGATCATGCCATTCACTCCTCTTGTCATTGCCATCGCCCCCCAACGGAGCGCCTACGGGCCAAGATGGCCGAGCAAATACAGGTCTTTAGATGTGTGCGACCTTATGTCGCAGTATAGAAAGGACTCCAGCGCACCGGTATGGCCAACTTAGAGCAAATTGCGCTGTAAACATGAGGCTTAATCGCCTCGGGGTCTTGCGGGGAAGGCATTGTTGAGGTCGAAACTCTTTTGTGGCGAGGGGATTCATCCCCGTTCGGCTGCACAGCAGTCGCCAAGCCATTCACCGCGCAGTGTCAGGCATTACGAGTTCTCAGGTTTTGGGGCTGCTTCGCAACCCAGCGGGGATAACTCCCCTCGCCACAGATGCTTCGCGCTACCGGGGTTTTTGCGTAAAATGCCGGCCTTTCGTCACACCTCACGGATTTCGCGTCATGGGCACTCTTACGGTCAACCAGAACAAACTGCAAAAGCGCCTGCGCCGCCTGGCCGGCGAAGCGATCGCCGATTTCAACATGATCGAAGACGGCGACAAGGTCATGGTCTGCCTGTCCGGGGGCAAGGACAGCTACACCATGCTTGACGTGCTGATGCACCTGCAGAAGGTTGCACCGATCAAGTTCGACATCGTCGCGGTGAACATGGACCAGAAACAGCCGGGCTTTCCCGAGCACGTGCTGCCGGCCTACCTGAAAGAACTGGGCATCGAGTATCACATCGTCGAGAAGGACACTTACTCGGTGGTCAAGGAACTGGTGCCGGAAGGCAAGACCACCTGTTCGCTGTGCTCGCGCCTGCGTCGCGGCACCCTGTACACCTTTGCTGACGAAATCGGCGCGACGAAAATGGCCCTCGGTCATCACCGCGACGACATCGTCGAAACGTTCTTCCTCAACATGTTCTTCAACGGCACCCTGAAAGCGATGCCGCCGAAGCTGCGCGCCGACGATGGCCGCAACGTGGTGATTCGTCCGCTGGCGTACTGCAACGAGAAGGACATTCAGGCCTACTCGGACTTGAAGCAATTCCCGATCATCCCGTGCAACCTCTGCGGCTCGCAGGAAAACCTGCAGCGCCAGGTGGTCAAGGAAATGCTTCAGGACTGGGATCGCAAGACCCCGGGCCGTACCGAATCGATTTTCCGCAGCCTGCAGAACGTGGTGCCGTCGCAACTGGCCGACCGCAACCTGTTCGACTTCACCAGCCTGAAGATCGACGAGACCGCGGCTTCGCGTTTCGTCAATGTCGTCAATCTGTAAACACAACCTGTAGAAGCGAGCCCTGTGGCGAGGGGATTCATCCCCGCTGGGGCGCGAAGCGGCCCCAAAATCTCGGGGTCTGCTGCGCAGCCCAGCGGGGATGAATCCCCTCGCCACAGGGGCGTGCTTCTGCAGGTGTTATTCATTTCCAAACCTCAGGAGAGGGCATGCGCGATTACAAGTGGCTGCACGAATACTGTCTGAACCGTTTCGGTTCGGCGGCTGAACTGGAAGCCCATCTGCCCGTTCCCAAGACCCCCGCACAACTGCGCAAGATCCGCGACGACCGCTACCTCTCGACCATGGCCCTGCGGGTTTTTCGCGCCGGGCTCAAGCACAGCCTGGTTGATGCCAAGTGGCCGGCGTTCGAAGAAGTGTTCTTCAAGTTCGATCCGGAAAAAGTCGTGCTGATGAGCGCCGAACACCTTGAGCGCCTGATGCAGGACGCGCGGATCATCCGCCACCTCGGCAAGCTGAAAAGCGTGCCGCGCAATGCGCAGTTCATTCTCGATGTGGAAAAGGACAAGGGCAGCTTCGGCGCGCTGATCGCCGACTGGCCGGTGACCGATATCGTCGGCCTGTGGACCTACCTGAAAAAGCACGGCCACCAACTCGGCGGGCTGTCGGCGCCGCGCTTTTTGCGCATGGTCGGCAAGGACACGTTCGTGCCGAGCTACGACGTGGTCGCGGCGCTGAATGCGCAGAAGATCGTCGACAAAGTGCCGACCAGCCAGCGTGATCTGGCGACGGTGCAGAACGCGTTCAACCAGTGGCACGAACAGAGCGGCGGACGGCCGATGAGCCAGATTTCGATGATGCTCGCCTATACCGTGAACCATTGAGTCAATCCGATCGTTCCCATGCTCCGCGTGGGAACGCCGCCCGGGACGCTCCGCGTCCCTGAGACGCAGAGCGTCTCTGGATGCATTCCCACGCAGAGCGTGGGAACGATCGGTGTAGCAACTGATGGCGATCGGTCAGGCGACGCTGATCTCGCCTTCGCCAGCCAATTTGCGATTCAGCTGATAGCGCCAGCGCACATACAACAGCGCCGAGCAGAACACCGCCAGGCTCGCGGCCATTTCCAGCAGGCCGAACAGCTGCCGGTTGGGGTCGTACGCCGCCAGGGCGCCTTTGATGAAATACAGGTTCACCACAAAACACATCCATGAATGGCCACGGGCGCTGCCCATGATCATCGCCGGGGCGAGCACCAGCCACGGGATCAGCTCGACCAGCAGAATCACCCAAGGCCGCGCGCCATGCAGGTCGGCGAACACCAGGTAATAAACAGCGAGCAAGCCGGCGAGGGCGAAAAAGCTCAGCAGGCTGAGCACGCGCATCGCCTTGACCCGTGGCTCAAGCCACTCTATCGAGGGCAGGACTTTCGGCTTCTTCGCCATCAGCCCACCAGTTTCTGCGCGGTTTTCGCCAGGCGCAGACCGAGTGCGCGACACAGCGCCACTTCGTGCTGATCGAGACCGTTCTTGCCGTCGGCACCGGCGTGATGGCTGGCGCCGTACGGCGTGCCGCCACCTTCGGTTTCGAGCAGGGCCGATTCGCTGTAGGGCAGGCCGGTGATCAACATGCCGTGATGCAACAGCGGCAACATCATCGACAACAGCGTGGTTTCCTGACCGCCGTGGAGGCTGGCGGTGGAGGTGAACACACCGGCCGGTTTGCCGACCAGCGCGCCAGTCAGCCAGAGGTTGCTGGTGCCATCGAGGAAGTACTTGAGCGGCGCGGCCATGTTGCCGAAACGCGTCGGACTGCCCAAGGCGAGGCCGGCGCAGTTCTTCAGATCATCGAGGCTGGCGTAGAGCGCGCCTTCAGCGGGAATCTCCGCCGCCACCGCTTCGCACTCGGTGGAAATCGCCGGCACCGTACGCAGACGCGCTTCCATTCCGGCCTGCTCGACGCCACGGGCGATTTGCCGTGCCATCTCGTTGGTCGAACCGTTGCGGCTGTAATAGAGAACCAGAATGTACGGCGTGCTCATGGCAACAACTCCAGCACGTTTTCCGGTGGGCGACCGATGACGGCTTTGTCGCCGACTTCCAGAATCGGCCGCTCCATGAGTTTCGGGTGCGCGGCGATGGCGTCGATCAGCTGCTGCTCGCTGAGGCTGGCGTCGGCCAGGTTCAGGGTTTTGTATTCCTCTTCACCGCTGCGCAGCAGCTGCCGCGCGCTGATCCCGAGCTTGCCGAGCAGGGCCTTGATCTGCGTGGCGCTGAGCGGCGTTTCCAGGTAGCGCACGACAGTCGGAGTCAAGCCGCGGGCTTCGAGCAGTTCCAGCGCGCCGCGGGATTTCGAGCAGCGCGGATTGTGATAAAGCGTCAGATCGGTCATGGCGGGTCGCTTCTGGCGTAAAGTGGCGGCTATTCTAACTGTGCGGCGCGCAATCCAGAACCGTCAGAGGCGATGGGTCGCAGGCGCTTTCGAATTTTCACAAGGAACACGACATGACACGGCGATTGGCAGCGGCATTGACGATTCTCGGGGCGTTGATGCTGGGGGGCTGCGGTAATGATTACGGCATCGACCAGAACGGCCACAAGGTAGCGTCCGAACGTCTGGACAAACAGTGGGTGGTGCTCAATTACTGGGCCGAATGGTGTGGCCCATGCCGCACGGAAATTCCCGAGCTGAATCATTTGGCTGATGAGCTCAAGAGCAAGAACGTCGGGGTGTTCGGGGTCAACTTCGACAACGTGCAGGGCGCGGAATTGAAAGAGGCGAGCGAGAAACTCGGCATCAAGTTCACCGTGCTGGCGCAGGATCCGGCCGAGCTGTTCGACCTGCCGCGCAGTGAGGCGCTGCCGGTGACGTTCATCATCGATGACAAGGGCAAGGTGCGTGAGCAGTTGCTGGGTGAGCAGACGGCGGCGGGGGTAATGGCGAAGCTGGAGGCGTTGCGGAACAAGTAACCTGTGGCGAGGGGATTCATCCCCGTTGGGTCGCGAAGCGGCCCCATGCGCAGTTCCGGGCGAACTGCAAACTCAGGGCTGCTACGCAGCCCAACGGGGATGAATCCCCTCGCCACAGGTAACCCCTGCGGGCACAGAAGGGCTCAGCCCTCTTCCAGCCACCAGCGCAACGGTTTGCCTTCAGCCGGCCAGAAGCGTATCTGCTCGATCGGCGAAATGTCCCAGCGCTCGACTTTTTCCAGCGCCTGCAAGAAGCGTTGTTCCTGCTCCATCAACGCCGGGGCGCAGAGCTTGCGGGTCTTGCCGATCTTGCCGAAGCTCAGCTTGTCGCCGTCCTGCGTGTAAGGCGCGAACCAATGGTTGCAGCCGCCGTTGCCGTAGGCGCGGCCGTCATCGCCAAGGGTCACGGTCAGATGGCTGTAATCCATCAATGGCCGCTCGCCGATCCATTCCAGAATGTAGCTGCGGTTGTGCTGCAGTTGCACCGGCTCTGCGGCGCAACCGACCAGGCCGACACCGATCAGTGCGGTCAGGGCGAGGCGTTTCATCACGCAGGCTCCTGGCATTTCGGGCACAGGTGCTTGTCGCCGACGGCTTTCCAGCCGAGCTCGGCGATGCGCGCGGTGGCGGCGGGTTTCTCGGCGGACTTGCCGAGTTTGGCGTCCACGGCGAATTCGAAGCTCAGCTCTTTCGCGCAGCTGTCGCAGTTGACCTGCCAGGTGTGAATGGCCAGTTCGCCGAACACCGGGCCTGTGGTCATTGCGGTCCAGTGGCCTGGCGGATTGATCAGGTGGCGGACCGTGTCGACGGTCAGGCGCATGGACAAATCCTTGCTGCCTTTGAGCGTGACCAACAGGGCATCGCCGATACGGATCGAGCCACCGTTGCCGGTCACCTGATAGCGGCCCGGAACCAGGGCGCGGCATTCGGTGAGGGTGTGTTGCGGGTTCATCAGGGTGTAGCGGAAATCGTGTTCGACCATGGGTCCTCCAAATATGCGCGACATGCTAGCACGGGCTCGATTGCAGAATGATGCACGCGTGCGACCTTCGATCCGGTTCAAATGCGCCGACAGTCATGGCAAACTGCCGGCCCCCGAATCTGAAGGAACGGAACATGGCGCTGATCGAATGTTATGAATGCAAGCGGAGCATCAGTTCCGAAGCGCTGGTGTGCATTCACTGCGGCGCGCCGATGGCCGAACATGCCGCCATGCAGGCGCAATCGACGGCGGCACCGGTGCAAGCCTCGACGATTTCCTTCGGCAGCCTGCCACGTAACAACGCAGTGCCCGAGGCGGTTGCGCCGCCAGTGTCCGAGCCTTTACCCAAAGTGATGCCGGCAGCAGCAGGGCGTCGCCGTCGTCAGCAGGCCGCAGAACAGGCCCGCGAGGCGCAGCAACCGCTCAACGCCGATGGCAGTCGCCCGGTGGAAGGCTGGCTGAAAATCATGGTGTTTCTGTTGCCAGCGTTTTTCGTCTGGTTCCTGCTGCGCAACGGCCATTCGAGCAAGCAGCGCCTGCTCGGTTTCGGCTGGCTGGGCTTGCTGATCCTGGCGTCTTCGCTGTCCAAGTAAAACCGTTCAACCCTCGACCTGGTTCTGCGGCGCACCTGCCGCCCAGGTCGCGATGTTGTGCAGGGTGGTCGCGGCAATCGCGCCCAGTGCTTCGCGGGTCAGAAACGCCTGATGCGCGGTGATGATCACGTTGGGAAACGTCAGCAGACGCGCCAGCACATCGTCCTGCAACGGCAGGTCGGAGCGATCCTCGAAAAACAGCTGCGCCTCTTCCTCGTAAACATCCAGCCCCAGATACCCGAGTTGACCGTCCTTCAGCGCGTCGATCAGCGCCGGCGTGTCCACCAGCCCGCCACGCCCGGTGTTGATCAGCATCGCCCCCGCCTGCATGTGCGCCAGTGAGTCGCGATTGATCAGGTGCTTGCTCTGCTCGTTGAGCGGGCAATGCAGGCTGATGATCCGCGACTGCGCGAGCAACTCCGGCAGGCTCAGATAACGTGCGCCCAACGCCAGCACCTCGGGATTGGGATACGGATCGTAGGCCAGCAATTCACAGCCGAAGCCGTGCATGATTTTCGCGAACGTTGCACCGATCTGTCCGGTGCCGACGATGCCGACGGTCTTGCCGACCAGATCGAAACCAGTCAGGCCATGCAGGCTGAAATCGCCTTCGCGGGTGCGGTTGTAGGCGCGATGCAAGCGACGATTGAGGGCGAGGATCAGCGCCACGGCATGTTCGGCTACGGCATGCGGCGAGTAGGCCGGCACACGCACGACGGCCAGGCCGAGGCGTTTCACCGCCGGCAGGTCGACATGGTTATAACCGGCCGAACGCAGGGCAATCAGCCGCGTACCGCCAGCAGCGAGGCGTTCGAGCACCGGTGCGCTGAGGTCGTCATTGATGAACGCGCAGACCACTTCGTGCTGCTCGGCCAACGCCGCCGTATCGAGGCTCAGTCGCGCCGCTTGAAAATGCAATTCGAGCCCGGCCGGGCAGTCGGCGCCGAGAAAGCTGTCGCGATCGTAGGTCTGACTGCTGAAAAAGATTGTGCGCATGAATCCTCCTGGAACATCGACGCGGGCCGCAATGGCCCGCGACAACTGTAGCGCTTTGCGCGTGCAGCGCCTTGCCGTGGATCAGGCGCTGATGCGCGCCTGCGCTGCGAGTCGATTGATCGAGCGCTCCAGTTCATCCAGCGCGGCGGCGGCTTTCGGATCGTCCTGCTTGAGCAGGGTTTCGCTGCGCTGGCAGGCGGCGCGCAGTTGCGGCACGCCGCAATAACGGGTGGCGCCGTGCAAACGGTGCACGCGTTCAAGCAGGGCATTCTGGTCGTGGCTGTCCCGCGCGGCGCGAATCGCTTCGCGGTCGGCTTCCAGCGAGGCCAGCAGCATGGCGAGCATGTCTGCCGCCAGATCCGCTTTGCCCGCTGCCAGACGCAAGCCTTCTTCGTGATCGAGCACCGGCAGTTCCTGCTGACTCGCCGCGCTGTCGCCGCTGCGCTCCGGCGCCTGATTGCGCAGGGCCAGTCCGGTCCACTTCAACACCACCTGCGCCAGTTGCCGCTCGCTGATCGGTTTGGTCAGGTAGTCGTCCATGCCGCTTTGCA
>NZ_RCOA01000103.1:0-677 GCF_004307585.1 Pseudomonas sp. Sample_20
GGGTTGGGGGTTACTTTGAACATGGGCGTACTCCGGTTTCGAATATTGGGAGCCAACACCCTCGCTACCAAACGAAGGGTGGTGGCCATACGCAGGTTGGTAGACCGGTCGAAACAGGAAACCCGGCGCTCACAAAGGAGCCCCACGCATGCCCACCATAAAAGTCGAGCCCCGCAACGGGACTGCATACGGTGACGCTATACAACGGTTTCGACGCGGGCTACCAAACCCCATCACTGTTTTTCAGTGACAAACAAACGATATAGCCCGGCGCCTAGCCGCGTAAGCCGGCGGATTCTGGCGTAGGCGTAGGCAATAGCGCAAGAAGTTGTAGCCGGGATGGCGTAACGGATCGTGTAGTTTAAACGTGGCTATTTGATGATGTTTAAGTGCAGGGATTGCCTCTGACAGGCAGGTGGTTTGAGGTCGTCTGGAAGGGAGCTTTCGCGAGCAGGCTCGCTCCCACATTTGGATCGGGTACATCAGTGGGGGATTGGTCGACTTGGAGGCTGCCATCGCTGGCAAGCCAGCTCCCACAGGGATTGAGTCCGGCCGGTAGATAGTGGTCGGCTGTCAGGCCGCCTTCGCGAGCAAGCTCGCTCCCACAGAAAAGCAAAACAGCGCAGCTGCCCGCGGCAAAGCCGCACCACTCAACAATGAGCGTTAGCTCGAGTGCT
>NZ_RCOA01000103.1:687-24177 GCF_004307585.1 Pseudomonas sp. Sample_20
GCAGCTGCCCGCGGCAAAGCCGCACCACTCAACAATGAGCGTTAGCTCGAGTGCTCTCCCACAGGGATTGAGTCCGGCCGGTGGATAATGGTCGGCTGTCATGCCGCCTTCGCAAGCAGGCTCGCTCCCACAAAAAGCAGAAAAGCGAAGCAGCGCAGCTGCCCGCGGCAAAGCCGCACCACTCAACAATGAGCGTTAGCTCGAGTGCTTTTGATCTTGATCCACCGGCGACGTCGGAAGGCTGAGCGGAGGGATTGATCCGGGCGTGGGAGCGCAGCGACCGTCTGGCGCAGCCAGACACAGCGGAAGGAGGTGCAGCGAAGCAAACCGGAGCCGCTGCGCCCGGATCAGTCCCGGAGCGAAGGGACCCGAGCCTGCGAGGGCCGAACGTAGGAGCAAGCCTTTTGGGTTACCTTTTTGCTGGGCCGGCACTCCGGCGTTTGAAAAAGGTGACCCGCCGTAAGGGCGGAACCCTAAGCAGCCGTTACCGCAGCAACGGATATGCCCCCAAGAGCAAGATCAAAAGCTAACCCCCTCACCCCAACCCTCTCCCCCAAGGGGGCGAGGGGGAAAGGGAGCCGATCTTCATGCACCGCAAAATCCGGCCCGACTCAAAATCAGTCACGGAGAAATTCAGCCACCTTCTGCGCAGCACCCGCCAAATGATCGGAGTGCGTAAACCCAGAAGCCTTGAGCGGCTTCAAATCATGATCCCCTGCCGCCAGCCAAGTCACCTCAATACTCGGTGACAAGCTGTAAGCCGCAACCGCCTCGCGATTCCCCAGAGCATCCCGCTCCCCCTGCACAACCAACGCCCGCGTGCGCATCGAAGCCAAATGCTCAACCCGAGGCTTCTCCGGCTTCCCCACCGCATAAAACGGATACCCCAGACACACCAACGCATCCACCCCCAACTCATCCGCCACCAGACTCGCCATCCGCCCGCCCATCGACTTGCCGCCAACAGCCAAAACCCCAGCGACATGACGCCGCACAACCGCAAACACCTCCCGCCAGCAATCCAACAATTTCGGCGCAGAATTCGGCGGCCGCTTCACCCCATCCACCCGCCGCTGCGCCATATACGGAAACTCAAAGCGCAACACGTTGACCCCAAGCCCGGCAAGGCGCCCAGCCATGTCGTTCATCCACTCGCTATCCATCGGCGCCCCCGCCCCGTGGGCCAGAATCAGCGTTGCTGAAGCCTCACCAACAGCGGCATCCCACAACCATCCATGATCGAGCACACACTGCGCCCATTGATCCCCGTCAATACTGGCCTTGTGCTGTTTGTCCATGCTTGCCTCGCTTTTAGTCTGCCTATAACTCCAGGCGAAGGATTCGCGCCGTTTGCGCGCTCACTTCGGCTGAACCGTGGATGGGGAACCATGAACACTTCTATCAGTACCGCCTACAACTACAAGGTGGTCCGCCAATTCGCCATTATGACGGTGGTGTGGGGCATCGTCGGCATGGGCCTCGGGGTTTTTCTCGCGGCGCAATTGGTCTGGCCGGAACTCAACTTCAATTTGCCCTGGACCAGTTTCGGCCGTCTGCGCCCGCTGCACACCAACGCGGTGATCTTCGCCTTCGGTGGCTGCGCGCTGTTCGCCAGCTCTTTTTATTCGGTGCAACGCACCTGCCAGACGCAATTGTTCGCGCCGCAAATCGCCGCGTTCTGCTTCTGGGGCTGGCAACTGGTGATCCTGCTGGCGGCGATCAGCCTGCCGTTGGGTTACACCAGTTCTAAGGAATATGCCGAGCTGGAATGGCCGATCGACATCCTGATCACCATCGTCTGGGTCGCCTATGCGATCGTGTTCTTCGGCACGATCATGCAGCGCAAAACCAAACACATTTATGTGGGCAACTGGTTCTTCGGCGCGTTCATCATCACCGTGGCGATTCTGCACATCGTCAACAACCTCGAGTTGCCGGTGAGTTTCACCAAGTCCTACTCGGTGTACGCCGGTGCAACCGACGCGATGGTGCAATGGTGGTATGGCCACAACGCCGTAGGCTTTTTCCTCACCGCCGGCTTCCTCGGCATGATGTATTACTTCGTGCCGAAACAGGCCGAGCGTCCGGTGTATTCGTATCGCCTGTCGATCGTGCACTTTTGGGCCTTGATCACCCTGTACATCTGGGCCGGCCCGCACCACCTGCACTACACCGCGCTGCCGGACTGGGCGCAATCGCTGGGCATGGTGATGTCGCTGATCCTGCTGGCACCGAGCTGGGGCGGCATGATCAACGGCATGATGACCCTCTCGGGCGCCTGGCATAAGCTGCGCAGCGACCCGATCCTGCGCTTCCTCGTGGTGTCGCTGGCGTTCTACGGCATGTCGACCTTCGAAGGGCCGATGATGGCCATCAAGACGGTAAACGCCCTCTCCCACTACACCGACTGGACCATCGGCCACGTTCACGCTGGCGCGCTCGGCTGGGTGGCGATGATTTCGATCGGCGCGCTGTACCACATGATCCCGAAAATCTTCGGCAAGGCGCAGATGCACAGCGTCGGCCTGATCAACGCGCATTTCTGGCTCGCGACCATCGGCACCGTGCTCTACATCGCCTCGATGTGGGTCAACGGCATCGCCCAGGGCCTGATGTGGCGCGCAGTGAACGAGGACGGCACGCTGACCTACTCCTTCGTCGAAACCCTGGTGGCCAGCCATCCGGGCTTTGTCGTGCGGCTGATCGGCGGGGCGATTTTCTTAAGCGGCATGTTGCTGATGGCTTACAACACCTGGCGCACCGTGCGGGCCTCGCAGCCTGCTGATGTCGTCGCTGCCGCGCAGATGGCCTGAGGAGTCCGCCATGAAACACGAAACGATTGAAAAGAACGTCGGCCTGCTGATGCTGCTGATGGTGTTCGCCGTGAGCATCGGCGGCCTGACCCAGATCGTCCCGCTGTTCTTCCAGGACGTCACCAACAAACCGGTGGAAGGCATGAAGCCCTACACCGCGCTGCAACTGGAAGGTCGCGACATCTACATCCGCGAAGGCTGCGTCGGTTGCCACTCGCAGATGATCCGCCCGTTCCGCGCCGAAACCGAACGCTACGGGCACTACTCGGTTGCCGGCGAAAGCGTCTGGGATCACCCGTTCCTGTGGGGCTCGAAACGTACCGGTCCGGACCTCGCCCGGGTCGGCGCGCGCTACTCGGATGACTGGCACCGCGCGCACTTGTACAACCCGCGCAACGTCGTGCCGGAATCAAAGATGCCGGCCTATCCGTGGCTGGTCACCCAAGCGGTCGACAGCAGCCACACCGAAACCAAGCTGAAAACCATGCGCACCCTCGGCGTGCCGTACACCGACGACGACATCAGCGGCGCGGTCGCCAGCCTCAAGGGCAAGACCGAAATGGACGCCCTCGTTTCCTATCTGCAAGTGCTCGGCACTGCGATCAAGAGCAAGAGGTGAGCCATGGTCATTGAAATGAGTGCAGGCCTGATCCGCGGCCTCGGCACGGTCGTGGTGTTCGTCGCCTTCATCGGTTTGACCTTGTGGGTGTTCAACCGCAAGCGCACCCCGGAATTCGCCGAAGCACGCCTGCTGCCGTTCGCCGACGAGCCACTATCCGAAACAATTTCAGCCCCTGAAACAAGGAGTACCCGGCCATGACCACCTTCTGGAGTACGTGGATCTGCGTACTGACCATTGGCAGCCTGATCGGCCTGACCTGGCTGCTGATCGGCACCCGTCGGGGCGAGACCAAGGGCAGCGTCGACCAGACCATGGGCCACAGCTTCGACGGCATCGAGGAGTACGACAACCCGCTGCCGCAGTGGTGGTTCATGCTGTTCGCCGGCACGCTGGTGTTCTCGGTGGGTTATCTGATTCTCTATCCGGGCCTGGGCAACTGGAAAGGCATCCTGCCCGGCTATGAGGATGGCTGGACCGGCGTGCACGAATGGGAAAAGGAAATGAACAAGGCCGACGCACGGTTCGGGCCGATCTTCGCCAAATTCGCGGCGATGCCCCTGGAAGAAGTGGCCAAGGATCCGCAGGCGCTGAAAATGGGCGGTCGTCTGTTCGCCTCCAATTGCTCGGTGTGCCACGGCTCGGATGCCAAGGGCGCGTTCGGCTTCCCTAACCTTGCTGACAGCGACTGGCGCTGGGGCGGCGATGCCGAGACGATCAAGACCACCATCATGGGTGGGCGGATGGCGGCAATGCCGGCCTGGGGCGAAGTGCTCGGTGAGGCCGGGGTGAAAAACGTTGCCGCTTATGTGCGCCACGAACTGGCCGGCCTGCCGCTACCTGCCGACAGCAAGGCGGATCTGCAAGCCGGGCAGCAAGCCTTCAGCACCACTTGCGTGGCTTGCCACGGCGCAACTGGCCAAGGCACCCCTGCCATGGGCGCACCGAATCTTACTCACCCGGCCGGCTTCATTTATGGCACCAGCCTGACCCAACTGGAACAGACCATTCGCCATGGTCGTCAGGGGCATATGCCAGCGCAGAACGAATTGCTGGGCAACGATAAAGTGCAATTGCTTGCCGCTTATGTGTACAGCCTGAGCAACGGATTGAACACAGAAAAACTGATAACTGAAGACAGAAAGAAATAGCAATTGCGTACACCACTGCCGCAGCTTTCTCGCTGCGGCAGTTTCCCGCCCCTTTGCGACGCATTGTCGCACCCCTCGGATCCTCTCCTTTCGGAACCCCGGATTCGGGTCTACGCTTCATCGAAGCGGACCGGCTGAAGTCGGTTTCCAGATCAATCCCGAACGATGCACGCCGTGAACCGGCTGATGGATTCGCCGCAAACGCAGGTAGATAACGGCTGTTGCGCCGATTGCCCGCAATTCCCCGATCACGACCCGTGAACGGGCACCGTTGATGGCGATCCGGATTGCGAGCTTCTTACGCCCACTGCGACATTTTGTCAGAGGCCATTTTTGACCCTACGCGGCGCATGGAAAGGCCGCAGAATCAGCGTTGGAAAGCATTGACCCAGGTCATGGCGCGTTGCAATGACCCCCTGCTTTATACATACTTGCGGCCGATTTTATCCCTATAAAAATACCCAAACCGTGGAACCTTAGAATGAGCACAGCAATCAGTCCGACTGCTTATAACTATAAGGTAGTCCGCCAGTTCGCCATCATGACGGTGGTCTGGGGGATCCTTGGCATGGGGCTCGGTGTCTTCATCGCCTCGCAACTGGTCTGGCCGGAACTGAACTTCGGTCTGCCGTGGACGAGCTTTGGACGCTTGCGCCCGTTGCACACAAACCTGGTGATTTTCGCCTTCGGCGGTTGTGCACTGTTTGCCACTTCCTACTATGTCGTGCAGCGAACCTGCCAGACGCGACTGATTTCCGACAGCCTCGCTGCCTTCACCTTCTGGGGCTGGCAAGCGGTCATCGTCGGCGCCATCATCACCTTGCCGCTGGGTTACACCACCACCAAGGAATACGCCGAGCTGGAATGGCCGATCGCGATTCTGCTGGCGATTGTCTGGGTCACTTACGGTCTGGTGTTCTTCGGCACCATCACCAAGCGCAAAACCAAGCACATCTATGTCGGCAACTGGTTCTACGGCGCGTTCATCGTGGTCACCGCGATGCTGCACATCGTCAACCACATGTCGCTGCCGGTCAGCCTGTTCAAGTCTTATTCGGCCTACTCCGGTGCCACTGACGCGATGATCCAGTGGTGGTACGGCCACAACGCGGTGGGTTTCTTCCTGACCACCGGTTTCCTCGGGATGATGTACTACTTCGTGCCGAAACAGGCCGAACGCCCGATCTACTCCTATCGTCTGTCGATCGTGCACTTCTGGGCGCTGATCACCCTGTATATCTGGGCCGGCCCGCACCACCTGCACTACACCGCCCTGCCGGACTGGGCACAATCGCTGGGCATGGCGATGTCGATCATCCTCCTGGCGCCAAGCTGGGGCGGCATGATCAACGGCATGATGACCTTGTCGGGCGCCTGGCATAAGTTGCGCACCGACCCGATCCTGCGCTTCCTCGTGGTGTCGCTGGCGTTCTACGGCATGTCGACCTTCGAAGGGCCGATGATGGCGATCAAGACCGTCAACTCGCTCTCGCACTACACCGACTGGACCATCGGCCACGTACACGCCGGCGCCCTCGGTTGGGTAGCAATGATCTCGATCGGCGCGATCTACCACATGATCCCGAAACTGTTCGGCCGGGCGCAGATGCACAGCACCGGGCTGATCAATGCGCACTTCTGGCTCGCCACTATCGGCACCGTGCTCTACATCGCGTCGATGTGGGTCAACGGCATCACCCAGGGCCTGATGTGGCGTGCAATCAACGATGACGGCACCCTCACCTACTCGTTCGTCGAAGCGCTGCAGGCCAGCCACCCGGGCTTCATCGTCCGTGCGCTGGGCGGTGCTTTCTTTGCCAGCGGCATGCTGCTGATGGCTTACAACGTGTACCGCACCGTTCGTGCGTCGGATCCGGTTGAAGCCGAAGCCGCCGCCAAGATTGCCGTCGTTGGAGCTCACTGATGAAGCATGAAGCTGTCGAGAAGAATATTGGCCTGCTGGCCTTCTTCATGGTCATCGCCGTCAGCATCGGTGGCCTGACCCAAATCGTTCCGCTGTTCTTCCAGGACGTCACCAACAAGCCGGTCGAGGGCATGAAGCCGCGCTCGGCGCTGGAACTGGAAGGCCGCGACGTGTACATCGCCAACGGTTGTGTCGGCTGCCACTCGCAGATGATCCGCCCGTTCCGCGCTGAAACCGAACGCTATGGCCACTATTCGGTTGCCGGTGAAAGCGTCTGGGACCACCCGTTCCTGTGGGGCTCCAAACGTACCGGTCCGGACCTGGCCCGTGTGGGCGGTCGTTACTCCGATGACTGGCAACGTGCGCACTTGTACAACCCGCGCAACGTGGTCCCCGAGTCGAAAATGCCGGCTTACCCGTTCCTCGTGGAAAACAAGCTCGACGGCAAGGAAACCGCGAAAAAAATGGAAGTCTTGCGCACCCTCGGCGTGCCTTACACCGACGAAGACATCGCCGGTGCACAGGATGCCGTGAAGGGCAAAACCGAAATGGACGCGCTGGTGGCCTATCTGCAAGGCCTGGGCACCATCATCAAAAGCAAACGGTGAATCTGATGGATATCGGGATGATTCGAGGCCTGGGCACCGTGGTCGTGATGGTGGCCTTCATCGGTCTGGCCTTGTGGGTGTTCAGCCCCAAGCGCAAGTCGGAATTCGACGACGCGACCATGCTGCCTTTTGCCGATGATCCCGAAGCCGTCAAGCACGTCGAGCAAGCTTCTAGGAGTAACAAAGAATGACTACATTCTGGAGTCTGTACGTCACAGTCCTCAGTCTCGGTACGATCTTCGCCTTGACCTGGCTGCTACTGTCGACCCGCAAGGGCCAGCGCAGCGAACAGACGGACGAGACGGTCGGCCACTCCTTCGACGGGATCGAGGAGTACGACAACCCGCTGCCGAAATGGTGGTTCATGCTGTTCGTCGGCACCATCATTTTCGCCTTGGGTTATCTGGTGCTGTACCCGGGCCTGGGCAACTGGAAAGGTCTGCTGCCGGGCTACAACTATCTGGATACCGAGAAACAGACCGCGTTCGCCAACGGCCAGACCGGCTGGACCGGCGTCCACGAGTGGGAAAAGGAAATGGCCCGCTCGGACGCTCGCTTCGGTCCGATTTTCGCCAAGTTCGCGGCGATGCCGATCGAAGAAGTCGCCAAGGATCCGCAAGCACTGAAAATGGGCGGCCGTTTGTTCGCGTCCAACTGCTCGGTGTGCCACGGTTCCGACGCCAAGGGCGCCTATGGCTTCCCCAACCTGACCGACGCCGACTGGCGCTGGGGCGGTGAGCCGGAAACCATCAAGACCACCATCATGGGCGGCCGCCACGCGGTGATGCCGGCGTGGGCTGAAGTGATCGGCGAGCAAGGCGTGGCCGACGTAGCGGCCTTCGTGGTGACCAACCTCGACGGGCGCAAACTGCCGGAAGGCACCAAGGCCGACCCGGCCAACGGCCAGAAACTCTTCGCCGCCAACTGCGTCGCCTGCCACGGCCCTGCCGGTAAAGGCACCCCGGCCATGGGCGCGCCTGACCTGACACACCCGGGCGCATTCATCTACGGCTCGAGCTTCGCGCAACTGCAGCAGACCATCCGCTACGGCCGTCAGGGCCAGATGCCGGCGCAGGAACAACTGCAGGGCAACGACAAGGTGCACCTGCTGGCGGCGTATGTTTACAGCCTGTCCCATGGTGAAAAAGCGCCGGAGGCAAAGGCTGAGTAAAGCCAACGCTTGAAGCAAAAAAGGCCCCGCCAATGAGAATTGGCGGGGCCTTTTTGCATGCTGGCATTCATGACTCGAAACGGTTGCTCAATGGATCTGAGCTGATAAACACGGTGCCCTTATGAAAATGACAAACCGATCGTCCACGACCCGCCTTTCCGATTGCAGGGGAAATCTCAAGGTAGTAACGTTCCTACATCAGAATTTCTGGAGGCCAAACATGATGGCCATCACCACTATTTCAAGCCGCGAGTTCAACCAGGACACCAGTGCAGCCAAAAAAGCCACGCATCAAGGTCCAGTGATCATTACTGACCGAGGCAGGCCTGCCCACGTGTTGCTCAGCATCGAGGAGTACCAGAAACTGACGGGTTGCCAGACCAGCATCGTTGAGCTACTGGCGATGCCGGATGCGCTTGAAATCGAATTCGAACCCGAGCGCGCCGTCATCACTCCTCGCAGCGTGGACCTTTCCTGATGTTTCTGCTGGATACCAATGTAGTTTCCGAGTTGCGGAAGAACCAAGCCGACAGGCATGTGGTGAAATGGGCAAACAGCATTTCCCCAGCCAGCCTGTATCTATCCGCAATCACTGTGCTGGAACTGGAAACGGGCGTCCTGCGTATCGAACGTCGTGACCCTTCACAAGGCCAGCTGCTGCGCAACTGGCTGGAACATCACGTCAAACCGGCGTTCTCTGGCAGAATCCTGCCGGTCGATACCAGCGTCGCCACCCGGTGCGCACGATTGCATGTTCCCGACCGCAGCAATGAATGCGACGCCTTGATCGCCGCCACCGCGCTTGTACACGGGCTTACGCTGGTAACTCGCAACATTGCGGACTTCCAACACAGCGGCGTCAATCTGATCAACCCATGGATCGCTGCCAACACCTGATTGATGAATACCCCGCCCTATCACCGGCGGGGCTTTTGTCAGGGGCGTTGGGCAAAGATTGAATGCACCACAGTGGTGTCGATCAACGTTCGATTGCGCCATTGGTTGTTCTTCACCAGGTACACCTGGAGTTGCTTGCGATCCTCAGTGAAACTGGCAATCAGATAGGTTTGCTGAGAGGTACTGCCACTCAGGTACATGGGCACGTTACCTTGTTGATAGGCATCACCTCCGTCCTCGTGCAAATGGCCGGCAAAAATCGCCGTCACTCGATATTTGTTAACCATGTCGTAGAAGCGTTTCTGTTGCGCCTGGGTTCCCATGTGGTTCAACGGTTTATGCATGTTGATGATGATGGCGTAGCCCGACGCTCGCGCCAGCCTGAGATCCGTCTCGAGCCAGTCCAGTGCATCGTTGATTTCGAACGTCGTCGGATTCAATGGATGAGCAATCCGGGCGGTATAGGTCGGTTCGTTGTTGAGCTGAACCATATGCACTTCGCCGATATTTTTCGAATAGGCGAGACTGCCCGAATAGGTCTTGCTCAGAAAGCCACTGGTAATCTTCAGATCGAAGTTATCGACCTTACCTTCATGATGCTCTTTGAACTCGACGATACTTCCTGCCGCACAGCTATTGCTAAAGCAATCATCGACATTGTTTTCATAGTCGTGATTACCAAGCCCGTAGAGATATTCGCCCTTGAAATGTTTATCCAGCAGATCCTTCATGAACGAGCGCTGCCAGCCATGCCCGAATGCGGTTATATCACCATTGATCATCAAGGGAACCTGCGTTTGAGAGCCGTGTTGATTTCTGAATTCGGCAATGCTCGCAAGTTGGGTTTCCACCAGCCATTTCGAGCGCTCCTTGAATTCGGAATCGGATTCGGGTATGCGGCGATCGGTCTTGTCCGTCCACGGATATTGAGTATCCGAAGCAAACACCATGTGTTTCGGCATGTCAGTAGTGGCCTGAGCGGTAATAGCCGAAGCTAACATCCAGGCACCCACACAGATGCTCTTGAGATTAATAAAATTCATACTTTTAAATTCCATTTAAGTTAACTATCAATACGCAAAAGAATTTCGCGAGAGCAAAACTTAGGCGAACACAGCTAAAACTTCAAAGCATTCATAAACAACAATCAAGTTTATATGTTTCAGATCCAACAACTTGCAACAGGCAGCCAATTCAATCTATGGCTCTTGTAGCCGAAGTGGCAACGACGGACGGTTTGTCGTTCAACTTGCGACATCGACGGTTGTTGCTTGAACAAGCGATTGAAAAGATGAACTAGCCGCTTCGGCAAAACCGTCCATACTCAACAAGTCAATTGATCTGCGTCAGGCTTTTGCGCAATCGCTACACCATCCGCATTTTTTACCCAACGCGACCAAAGGTCGCACCCTTGAGCCAGAGCGGCAGGCGTATCATCACGCTACTGCAACAGCCCTTTTTGACTTCGGTTGGCACGTATCGACCGAGGCATTTTTCCACTGCCGTGGGATGCAATGATGAGCAATCAGATTCCGGTACACGACGTCACGCCGCCGAGCAAGAACGCGAACAACAGCGTCGACCTTTATGCCTCACGAGAAAAAATCTACACCCGTGCCTTCACCGGCCTGTTCCGCAATCTGCGGATGCTCGGCGGTGCGGCGTTGTTTCTGCTGTATTTCGGCACGGTGTGGCTGAACTGGGGCGGTCATCAGGCGGTGTGGTGGAACCTGCCCGAGCGCAAGTTCTTCATTTTCGGCGCGACCTTCTGGCCACAGGATTTCATCCTGCTCTCGGGCCTGTTGATCATTGCCGCGTTCGGCCTGTTCTTCATCACTGTCTACGCCGGGCGCGTCTGGTGCGGTTATACCTGCCCGCAGAGCGTGTGGACGTGGATTTTCATGTGGTGCGAAAAGGTCACCGAAGGCGACCGCAACCAGCGCATAAAGCTCGACAAGGCGCCGATGAGCGCCAACAAATTCCTGCGCAAACTGGCCAAGCATTCGCTGTGGCTGCTGATCGGTTTTGTCACCGGCATGACCTTTGTCGGCTACTTTTCGCCGATCCGCGAACTGGTCATCGAGTTCTTCACCGGTCAGGCTGATGGCTGGTCGTATTTCTGGGTCGGTTTTTTCACCCTCGCCACGTACGGCAATGCCGGCTGGTTGCGTGAGCAGGTGTGCATCTACATGTGCCCGTATGCACGCTTCCAGAGCGTGATGTTCGACAAGGACACGCTGATCGTTTCCTACGACCCGCGCCGCGGCGAAAGCCGTGGGCCGCGCAAGAAAGGCATCGACTACAAGGCGCTGGGGCTGGGCGATTGCATCGACTGCACGATGTGCGTGCAGGTCTGCCCGACCGGCATCGATATCCGCGATGGCCTGCAGATCGAGTGCATCGGCTGCGCTGCGTGCATCGATGCCTGCGACAGCATCATGGACAAGATGGATTACCCGCGCGGGCTGATCAGCTACACCACCGAACACAACCTCTCCGGGCAGAAAACCCATAAACTGCGTCCGCGCCTGATCGGTTACGCCGTGGTGCTGCTGGCGATGATCAGCCTGTTGGTCGCTGCGTTCTTCATGCGTTCGCTGGTCGGTTTCGACGTCAGCAAAGACCGCGTGCTGTACCGCGAAAACGCTGAAGGCCGGATCGAAAACGTCTACAGCCTGAAGATCATGAACAAGGATCAGCGCGACCACACTTACCTGCTGCAAGCCGAGGGTCTGCCGGACCTGCGCCTGCAAGGCAAGCGCGAGATCAAGGTGGCCGCCGGCGATATCGTCAGCATGCCGGTCGAGTTGTCGAGCGCACCGGAACAACTGCCATCGAGCACCAACGAGGTGAAATTCATCCTCAAGGACGCCGATGACGACAGCGTCCACGTTGAAGCCAAGAGCCGATTCATCGGCCCACAAATCCGTTGAGAGAATTTTGAACATGCCCGCTGCAAACGCCGCAAGTCCCTGGTACAAGCACCTCTGGCCGTGGATCATCATCGCGATTCTGGCCTGCTCGGTGGCCTTGACCCTGTCGATGGTGACCATCGCGGTGAACAACCCGGACAACCTGGTCAACGACAACTATTACGAAGCGGGCAAAGGCATCAACCGTTCACTGGATCGCGAGCTGCTGGCGCAAACCCTGAAGCTGCGTGCAGCGGTGCATCTGGATGATGTGACCGGGGAAGTCGACTTGCGCTTGAACGGTGACAGCCAGCCGCAAACCCTGGAACTGAACCTGATCTCGCCGACCCAGCCGGAAAAGGATCGCAAGATTGTTTTGACCCGCAGTGGCAGCGAGAGCGGGCGCTACATCGGCCAGTTGAGCGACAAGGTCGAAGGGCGGCGCTTTGTCGAGTTGCTCGGCAGCCAGGACGAGCACGTGTGGCGCATGTTTGAAGAAGAGCTGGTCAGCCATGACAAGGAGCTGCTGCTGGGTGATGAGCCATTGCAGGGCGCGGAAGATCTGAAAAAATAAGCCTTTTACTCTGATCGTTCCCACGCTCTGCGTGGGAACGCAGCCAGGGACGCTCCGCGTCCCAGCCGAAGCGGACGCGCGGAGCGTCCGGGGAGGCATTCCCACGCGGAGCGTGGGAACGATCATCGGAACGCGCACCATGACCAGCCCAACCCCCTGCTACCACTGCGCCCTGCCCGTCCCGTCCGGCAGCCGCTTCACCGCCGTCGTCCTCGGGCAGGCCCGCGAGTTCTGCTGCCCGGGCTGCCAGGCGGTGGCCGAAGCCATTGTCGCCGGGGGGCTGGAAAGTTATTACCAGCATCGCAGCGAAGCGTCGGCCAATCCCGAAGCGCTGCCGGTGCAACTGAGCGATGAACTGACGCTGTACGACCGCGCCGACGTGCAGCAGCCCTTCGTGCGCCACGAAGGCGATCTGGCCGAAACCACCTTGTTGATGGAAGGCATCAGTTGCGCCGCCTGCGGCTGGCTGATCGAGAAACACCTGCGCACCCTGCCCGCCGTCGCCGAAGCGCGGTTGAACCTGTCCAATCATCGCCTGCACGTACGCTGGGCCGATGCACAACTGCCGCTGAGCCAGATCCTCGCCGAGCTGCGCCACATTGGTTACGCTGCTCACCCCTATCAGGCCGACCGCGCCAGCGAACAACTGGCCAGCGAGAATCGCCTGGCCCTGCGCCAGCTCGGCGTCGCCGGTCTGCTGTGGTTTCAGGCGATGATGGCGACCATGGCCACCTGGCCGGAATTCAACATCGACCTCAGTCCCGAGCTGCACACGATCCTGCGCTGGGTCGCGCTGTTTCTCACCACACCCATCGTGTTCTACAGCTGCGCGCCGTTCTTCAAAGGCGCGATGCGCGATTTGCGTACGCGCCACCTGACCATGGACGTTTCTGTTTCACTGGCGATCGGCAGCGCTTACATCGCCGGGATCTGGACATCGATCACCGGGGTCGGCGAGCTGTACTTCGATGCGGTCGGCATGTTCGCGCTGTTTTTGCTCGCCGGGCGTTATCTGGAACGCCGCGCCCGCGAACGCACCGCTGCCGCCACTGCGCAACTGGTCAACCTGTTGCCGGCCTCGTGCCTGCGCCTGGATAGCGATGGCCAGAGCGAACGCATCCTGCTCAGCGAGTTGCGCGTGGGCGAGCGGATACTGGTGCAGCCGGGCTCGATTCTGCCGGCCGACGGGAAGATCATCGATGGCCAGTCGAGCATCGACGAATCGCTGCTGACCGGCGAATACCTGCCACAGCCGCGCACGCTCGGTGATGCGGTCACTGCGGGCACGCTCAACGTCGAAGGCGCATTGACCGTCGAAGTGCAGGCGCTGGGACAGGACACGCGTCTCTCCGCGATCGTGCGCCTTCTCGATCGCGCTCAGGCGGAGAAACCGCGTCTGGCGGAAATCGCCGACCGCGCCGCGCAATGGTTTTTGCTGTTGTCGCTGATCGCGGCGGCAGTGATCGGCCTGCTGTGGTGGCAGCTGGACTCAGCGCGGGCGTTCTGGATCGTTCTCGCCATGCTGGTGGCGACCTGTCCGTGCGCGCTGTCGCTGGCGACGCCGACCGCCCTCACCGCCGCCACCGGCACCCTGCACAAACTCGGCCTGCTGCTGACCCGCGGCCATGTGCTGGAAGGCTTGAACCAGATCGACACGGTGATCTTCGACAAGACCGGCACGCTCACCGAAGGCCGGCTGGTGCTGCGCTCGATTCGCCCGCTCGGCGCGCTCGACAGCGAGCAATGCCTGAGCCTTGCCGCTGCGCTGGAAAACCGCTCGGAACACCCGATCGCCCGCGCTTTCGGGCGTGCGCCGCTGGCCGCTGAGGACGTACACAGCACACCGGGGCTGGGCCTGGAAGGCGTGGTCGGTGAGCAACGCTTGCGCATCGGTCAGGCCGAATTTGCCTGCGCACTGAGCGGCGCGGCACTGCCGTCAATGCCTGATGAAGCCGGACAATGGTTGCTGCTCGCCGACACGCACGGACCGCTGGCGTGGCTGGTGCTCGATGATCGCCTGCGTGACGACGCTCCCGCCCTGCTCGCGGCTTGCAAAGCGCGGGGCTGGCGCACCTTGCTGTTGTCCGGCGACAGTTCGCCGATGGTCGCCAGTGTCGCCGCCGAACTGGACATCGACGAGGCCCGTGGCGGCTTGCGCCCCGATGACAAACTGCGAGTGCTGCAACAACTGCACAAGGAAGGGCGCAAGGTGCTAATGCTCGGTGACGGCGTCAACGACGTGCCGGTGCTGGCTGCGGCCGATATCAGCGTGGCCATGGGCTCGGCCACCGACCTGGCGAAAACCAGCGCCGATGCGGTGTTGCTGTCCAACCGCCTCGACGCCTTGGTACAGGCCTTCGCGCTGGCGCGACGCACGCGCCGGGTAATCATCGAAAACCTGCTGTGGGCAGCGCTGTACAATGGCCTCATGTTGCCGTTCGCCGCCCTCGGCTGGATCACTCCGGTGTGGGCGGCGGTCGGCATGTCGATCAGTTCGCTGACCGTGGTGCTCAACGCCCTGCGCCTGACTCGTCTGCCGAGGGCGCCGGCCGCCAGCAGCCCGACCCAAACCCGTCCGCTGCCGGCCTGAGCCGCGCGGGCCTGGAGTTACCGATGCCAGCTCTCTATGTGATGATTCCCGCTGCCTTGCTCATCGTCGCCATCGCCGTGTACATCTTCTTCTGGGCGGTGGACAGCGGTCAGTACGACGACCTCGACAGCCCGGCACACAGCATCCTTTTTGACGATCAGGACCCCAACCATACCGCTGCGGTGGACGAAGCCAACGCCGGCAAACCGGACGACAAGGCGCCACCCCATGCTTGAACTGGCGCCCCTGCTGGTCTCGGCGCTGATCCTCGGCCTGCTTGGTGGCGGCCATTGTCTGGGCATGTGCGGCGGTCTGATGGGCGCGCTGACCCTGGCGATTCCCAAGGAGCAGCGCAGCCGGCGCTTTCGTCTGTTGCTGGCGTATAACCTCGGGCGGATTCTCAGTTATGCCACGGCGGGATTGCTCATCGGCCTCGCCGGCTGGGCAGTCGCCAACAGCCCGGCGGCGCTGTTCATGCGCGTGCTGGCCGGGTTGCTGCTGATCGCCATGGGCTTGTACCTCGCCGGTTGGTGGAGCGGGCTCACCCGTATCGAAGCGCTCGGGCGTGGCTTATGGCGTTTTATTCAACCGGTGGCGAATCGCTTGCTGCCGGTTTCCAGCCTGCCGCGTGCCTTGCTGCTCGGTGCGCTGTGGGGCTGGCTGCCGTGCGGGCTGGTTTACAGCACCTTGCTGTGGAGCGCGAGTCAGGGCAATGCGCTGGACAGTGCATTGCTGATGCTCGCTTTCGGCCTCGGCACCTGGCCGGTGCTGCTGGCCACCGGGCTGGCGGCTGAACGGGTGACGGCGATCTTGCGCAAACGCAGCGTGCGCATGGCCGGCGGGTTGTTGGTGATTCTGTTTGGCTTATGGACCCTTCCCGGCCCGCATCAGCATTGGCTTATGGGCCATTAAATGTGTGGGGCGGCCTTCGCGAGCAGGCTCGCTCCCACAGGTCTTGAGTACGCTGCAAATCCAATGTGGGAGCGAGCCTGCTCGCGAAGGCGCCCGCACGAACAACACAAATCCTCGCCGTTGATGCAAATCAAGATGCCCTGTAACGCCCTCCCCTAGACTCGCCACACTGCCAGCCTATCCGGGGGAATGCCCGCATGCTCGACGCCATTCGTTGGGACTCTGATCTGATCCGCCGCTACGATCTGGCGGGGCCACGCTACACCTCGTACCCGACCGCCGTGCAATTTCACGGTCAGGTCGGCACTTTCGACCTGTTCCACGCCCTGCGCGACAGCCGCAAGGCGCAGCGGCCGTTGTCGCTGTACGTGCATGTGCCGTTCTGCGCGAACATTTGTTACTACTGCGCTTGCAACAAGGTCATCACCAAGGATCGCGGTCGCGCGCAACCGTATCTGCAACGGCTCGAGCAGGAAATCCAGTTGATTGCCTGCCACCTCGACCCGGCGCAAACCGTCGAGCAGCTGCATTTCGGTGGCGGCACACCGACCTTTCTCAGCCACGACGAATTGCGCCAGCTGATGGCGCACCTGCGCAAGCATTTCAATCTGCTCAACGATGACTCGGGCGATTACGGCATCGAAATCGACCCGCGCGAAGCCGACTGGTCGACCATGGGCCTGCTGCGCGAACTGGGTTTCAACCGGGTCAGCATTGGCCTGCAAGACCTTGACCCGGCGGTGCAGCGCGCAGTCAATCGCCTGCAAAGCCTGGAAGAAACCCGCGCAGTGATCGATGCGGCGCGAACCCTGCAATTTCGCTCGATCAACATCGATCTGATTTATGGCCTGCCAAAGCAGACACCGGACAACTTCGCTCGCACCGTCGAGGAAGTGATCAGTCTGCAACCGGATCGCCTCTCGGTATTCAACTACGCGCACCTGCCGGAACGCTTCATGCCGCAACGGCGGATCAACAGCAGCGACTTGCCGAGCCCGGCGCACAAGCTGGAAATGCTCCAGCGCACCATCGAGCAACTGACCGCTGCCGGCTACCGCTACATCGGCATGGACCACTTCGCCCTGCCTGATGACGAACTGGCCATCGCTCAGGAAGAGCAGACCCTGCAACGCAATTTCCAGGGTTACACCACCCATGGCCATTGCGACCTGATTGGTCTGGGCGTGTCGGCGATCAGCCAGATCGGCGATCTGTACTGCCAGAACAGTAGCGACCTCAACGCGTATCAGAACAGCCTGGCCAGCGCGCAGCTGGCGACCAGTCGCGGCCTGGTGTGCAACGCTGACGACCGCTTGCGCCGCGCAGTGATCCAGCAACTGATCTGCAATTTCAAACTTGAGTTCGCCGAGATCGAGCAGCAGTTCAACATCGATTTTCAAGGCTACTTCGGCGCGCTCTGGCCGCAGTTGCAAGGTATGGCCGAGGATGGCCTGATCAGGTTCGAGCGCGAGCGCATCGAGGTGTTGCCGGCGGGTCGATTGCTGGTGCGCTCGGTGTGCATGGTTTTCGATGCGTACCTGGAGCAGCAGAACCGCCAGCGTTTCTCCCGAGTGATTTAAGGCTTGGTCAGCAACGAGCCGACCTTGAGGTTCTGATCAGAATTGAGCGCCGACTGGTTCATCACTTTCGACAAGGAAAGGTTGGCGGTGATCAGGCCGCTGTTGAGGGCGGCTATGGCGCCCCGTAATGCGGCGAGCTTGTTGATCTTTTCCTCGTTGGAGAGGGTTCTGTCTGACATGACCGCCGCCATGCGGGCTTTTTTCTCGATGATTTCTTTTTGGATCTTGCGAATCATCTTCAGCAACTGCTGGATGTTCTCCGGCAAGCCACTGTTGTCGATGTCACTGTTCTCGCCGCCGACAGCGGCGGATTTGGCGATGGCCGCGCCGGACAGCGACACTTTGACGCCCTCGACCAAGGTCGGGGTTGCCGTATTCGACAAGGCGTCGTCGCGGTCGATTGCAGCGTCGGGACCGGTTACCTCCGGCGAAGCAGCAATGCCGCTGCTACCGGGGCTTAGCGTGCCAATGGCGGTCATCGGGGCCTTCCTTGGATGAGTACTGATAGTGGGTTATCGGCCGCCGGTGCTGCGGCTTTATGTCTGTAGGACAACGCCGCCGCGTGCTGGCCTGAATGTCCTTCCGTGGGTTACCCTTACGGCTTATGTGTGTTTTCCCACAAGGATTGAAGAAATGTCCGAGCCAGTCAAACTGCGCGCTCACAACCAGGCCCACTGCAAGGATTGCAGCCTGGCCCCGCTCTGCCTGCCACTTTCTCTGAATCTGGAAGACATGGATGCGCTCGACGAAATCGTTAAACGCGGCCGCCCGCTGAAGAAGGGCGAATTCCTGTTCCGTCAGGGCGACACCTTCGATTCTGTTTATGCAGTCCGCTCCGGCGCGCTGAAAACTTTCAGCCTGAGCGATGCCGGCGAAGAGCAACTGACCGGCTTCCACCTGCCAAGCGAACTGGTTGGCCTGTCGGGCATGGACACCGAAAAACACCCGGTCTCGGCCCAGGCGCTGGAAACCACTTCGGTCTGCGAAATTCCCTTCGAACGCCTCGACGAACTCGCGCTGCAATTGCCACAACTGCGCCGCCAGTTGATGCGGGTGATGAGCCGCGAGATCCGCGACGATCAGCAAATGATGTTGCTGCTGTCGAAGAAGACCGCCGACGAGCGCATCGCTACTTTCCTGGTCAACCTGTCGGCACGCTTCCGCGCTCGCGGCTTCTCGGCCAACCAGTTCCGTCTGAGCATGTCGCGCAATGAAATCGGCAATTACCTGGGCCTGGCGGTGGAAACCGTGTCGCGGGTGTTCACCCGCTTTCAGCAGAACGAATTGATCGCCGCCGAGGGCAAAGAGATCCACATCCTCGACCCGATCCAGTTATGCGCGCTGGCCGGCGGTTCGATCGAAGGCTGATCACGACCCGCGGTTGAGCGAATCGTTTCAGCCGCGGGTATACTGCGCCGTTTGCAGCCCTGCCAGGACACCCCGATGGTCTTCGACTCCTTCGACATCAAATCCCTGATCCGCCCCGTGATCGACTTCCCGAAACCGGGCGTGATCTTTCGCGACATCACCCCGCTGTTCCAGTCGCCGACGGCCCTGCGCCTGGTGATGGACAGCTTCGCCCATCGCTACGTCGAAGCCGACTTCACCCACATCGGCGCCATGGATGCCCGTGGTTTTCTGATCGGTTCGGTCCTGGCCTACCAGTTGAACAAGCCGCTGGTGCTATTCCGCAAGCAAGGCAAACTGCCGGCGGACGTGCTCGCCGAAGGTTATGCGACCGAATACGGCGAAGCGTTCCTGGAAGTGCACGCCGACAGCCTGTGTGAAGGCGATTCGGTGGTGATGTTCGATGACCTGATCGCCACCGGCGGCACGCTGATCGCAGCGGCCAACCTGATTCGCCGCATGGGCGCGCGGGTGCATGAAGCGGCGGCCATCATTGATCTGCCAGAGCTGCAAGGTTCGCAGCGCTTGCAGGATATGGGTATCCCGACGTTCTGCCTGACGCAGTTTGCGTTGACTGATAAATAATCAAGATCTAAAGATTGATCGTTCCCACGCTCCGCGTGGGAATGCCTCTAGGGACGCTCTGCGTTCCAGCTTGCGATAGGGAGGCGGAGCGTCCCGGGCTGCATTCCCACGCAGAGCGTGGGAACGATCATGCATCGGACGATCTTTTGCTTTTAGAGCCCCATCTGCTTGCTGATGATTTCGTTCATCACTTCCCGCGTCCCGCCGCCAATCGACAGAATGCGGTTATCCCGATACAGCCGCTCCACCAGGCTTTCACGCATGTAACCGAGCCCGCCAAGAATCTGCACGGCTTCGGTGGTGATCCGGTCCGAGGTGTCGGTGGCGAAGTTCTTCGCCATGGAAATCTCCTTGATCACACTCTGCCCCGCCGCCATTTTTGCCGCTTGCCGATATGTGAACTCCCGCGACACTTCCAGCGCCGTGGCCATTTCGGCGAGCCGATGTTTGATCACCTGAAATTTGCCGATGGGTTTGCCGAACGCCTCACGCTCGCGCGCCCACTTCAGGCTCTCCTCCAGCGCCAATTGCGCCGTCATGTTGGCCATCAGCGCCAGCGCCAGGCGTTCGCTCTGGAAATTGCCCATGATGCAGGCGAAGCCCATGTTCTCTCCGCCAATGAGGTTGCCTACCGGCACGCGGCAATCGTCGAAGAACAACTCAGCGGTGTCCGACGCCCACCAGCCCATTTTCTTCAATTGCCTACCGACACTGAAACCCGGCGTGCCCTTCTCGATCAGCAACAGGCTGATACCGCCAAACCCCGGCGCACCGGTGCGCACCGCGACCGTGTAGAAATCCGCGCGCACGCCGCTGGTGATAAAGGTCTTGCTGCCGCTGACCCGGTAGAAGTCGCCGTCACGCACGGCGCGGGTTTGCAGGTTGGCGACGTCGGAGCCGCCGCCGGGCTCGGTCACTGCCAGCGCGCTGATTTTCTCACCGCTGAGCACCAGCGGTACCACCCGCTCGCGAACTTCTGGCGGCGCCCATTTGACGATCGGCGGCAGGCCGATATCCAGCGAACCCAGCCCCGCCACCAGGCCACCAGAGCCACAGCGCATCAGTTCTTCACTGGCGGCGACCTTAGCGAACAGATCGCCTTCATGGCTGCCGCCAAGCGCTTCGGGATAGCCGATACCGAGAATGCCCGCCGCACCGGCCTTGAGGTACAGCTCACGGGGAAAGCTTTCGGCTTCTTCCCACTGATCGATGTCCGGCAGGATCTCGCGTTCGACGAAACGTCTGACGCTGTCGCGGACCAATTGATTGCTGGGGTCGAAGTATTCCTGAAAGGCAGGCATGGGCGAGCTCCACGGAAGGGTTCGCCGACGTTAACCGAGCGCTTGCTTGGTATTCAAGATGCAGAAGATCAAAAGATCGCAGCCTTCGGCAGCTCCTACATTGGAATGCGTTCCCTGTAGGAGCTGCCGAAGGCTGCGATCTTTTGATTTTTAGAGGGAAATCGGTTTACGCCCGGCAAACGAATGCGCCAGCGTGCCGCCGTCGACCAGCTCCAGCTCACCGCCCAGCGGCACGCCGTGTGCAATCCGCGAGGCGACCAGGCCTTTGTGGTTGAGCAACTGCGCGATGTAGTGCGCGGTCGCCTCGCCTTCCACTGTCGGGTTGGTGGCGAGGATGACTTCGGCAAAGGTCCCCGCCTCTTCAATCCGCGCCATCAGTTGCGGAATCCCGATCGCTTCAGGCCCCAGGCCATCCAGCGGCGACAAGTGCCCCTTGAGCACGAAATAGCGGCCACGGAAGCCGGTCTGCTCCACCGCATAAACGTCCATCGGCCCTTCGACTACGCAAAGCAGCGTGTCATCGCGGCGCGGGTCGGCACATTGCGGGCAGAGGTCGTCTTCGGTCAGCGTGCGGCACTGGCGGCAATGGCCGACGCCTTCCATGGCCTGGCTCAAGGCCTGAGCCAGACGGGTGCCGCCGCTGCGATCACGTTCGAGCAACTGCAACGCCATGCGCTGAGCGGTTTTCTGACCCACGCCCGGCAAGGTGCGCAGAGCGTCGATCAGTTGGCGAATCAAAGGGCTGAAGCTCATGGGTAAACAGTCCGACTAAACAACGAGACGCGGTTTATACCCGCGCCTCTGGCCAGCGTCAAATCCTCAGTCCTGGGCGACCCGGACCACCAGTTTGCCGAAGTTGCGCCCTTCCAGCAGACCGATGAACGCCTCGGGCGCCTGCTCCAGGCCTTCGACCACGTCCTCGCGGAATTTCACCTTGCCGTCGCGTACCCACGGCACCATGTGGCTGATGAATTCCGGCTGACGATCACCGTAATCGTCGAAGACGATGAAGCCCTGAATACGCACACGCTTGGTGAGCAAAGTGCGTTGCAGCATCGGCAGGCGATCCGGGCCGGTCGGCGCCTCGGCGGCGTTGTAGCCGGCGATCAGGCCGCACAACGGGATGCGCGCCTTGGGATTGAGCAACGGCACGACGGCATCGAAGACATGGCCGCCGACGTTCTCGTAGTAAATGTCGATGCCGTTGGGACAGGCCTTGGCCAGTTGCTCGGCAAAGTCTTCGGCCTTGTGGTCGATGCAGGCATCAAAACCCAGCTCCTCGACCACGTATTTGCACTTCTCGGCACCACCGGCCACGCCGACCGCGCGCAGACCTTTAATCTTCGCCACTTGCCCGACCACCGAGCCGACGGCGCCGGACGCCGCAGCCACCACCAGGGTTTCGCCCTCTTTCGGCTGGCCGATATCCATCAGGCCCATGTACGCGGTCATGCCCGGCATGCCCAGTACGCCGAGGGCCATCGACGGGCTCGGCAGGCCGGCCGGGATCGGCATGATGTTACGGCCGTCGCTGATGCTGTGGCTCTGCCAACCGGTGGCGCCAACCACCAGATCACCGACGTGGAATTTCGGATGATTGGACTGCTCGACCCGGCTGACCGCACCACCGGTCATGACTTCGCCGATTTGCACTGGCGCAGCGTAGGACGGTGCGTCGCTCATACGTCCGCGCATGTACGGGTCAAGCGACAGGTACAGGGTTTTCAGCAATACCTGACCGTCCTGCAGGTCCGGCAGCGCCTCGCGCTCGAGACGGAAATTCTCCGGGGTCGGCGCGCCGCTCGGGCGCGAGGCGAGGACGAAGCGTTGATTGAGGGTGAGAGGGTCGGACATGTCAGCGTCTCCTGTGAATGGGGAATTCGGTGTATAGGGAGCAGACCTTGGTAGCGGTGGTGTGTTCGATGTTTCTGCAGTTTTGCCCGAGGCTCGCTCCCACTGATCGTTCCCACGCTCTGCGTGGGAATGCAGCCCGGGACGCTCCGCGTCCCAATCGCAAGCTGGAACGCGGAGCGTCCCCAGAGGCATTCCCACGCAGAGCGCAGGAACGATCCGCGCCGCGCAGAAACAAAAATGCCAGGCACGACGCCTGGCATTTTGTGTAGCTCATCTGCCGCCCAAAGGCGAATCAGAATGGCAGTTTCATACCCGCTGGCAGGTTCATGCCGGCGGTCATGCTGCCCATTTTTTCCTGGCTGTTGGCTTCGATCTTGCGCACGGCGTCGTTGACGGCGGCAGCGACCACGGCTTCCAGCATCTCTTTGTCGTCTTCGCTCAGGCCTTCGACCAGGCTTGGGTCGATGCTCACGCTTTTAACGTCGTGACGACCGGTCATCACCACGGTGACCATGTCGCCGCCGGCCTTGCCGGTGACTTCGGCGTTGGCCAGTTCTTCCTGCATCTTGGCCATTTTTTCCTGCATCTGCTG